>JANPCU010000035.1:0-1725 GCA_031431195.1 Planctomycetota bacterium
AGCTTGCCGTTCGGTGAGGGCATCGTGGTTACCGATCAACCAGTCGGCCTTGGGAAACGCCTTGGTGAGCGTGGCGACCTGTCGACGAGCCTTTGAATACTCCAGCGAGGCGTTCCGCAGGGACGGGCACTTCTCGTGATACGAGATCGAGGCCCAGTCGACGAGGTCGCCGATGTGGACCACTCGCGTGATCGAGTAGCTATCGGCCACTCGCTTCAAGAAGTCGACATAGCCGGTCCGCATGCCGGGGCAATGGGTATCCGAGATGATGAGAACTCTAGACACCAGTCGTCTCCCAAAGCTCAACCGCAGCGATTGCCGCAGTCTCTGAACTGAATCTGCCCAAGCTGACGCGTCCGTGCCTCGTCGAAACGCGAGCTCGCCATCTCGTTCCTTCTCGATACACATACCTGTGCTGCGAGACTCCCCAGCTCCTGTTACGCTGGTTCTCAGCGTGGGTTACGAGTTGAAGGTTCTCAATGCGGTCATCGCTTCGGTCACGGTTGATGTGGTCGAGAAAGTAGGGGCAAGAGTCGACGCCATGTACATGCAGCCAGATCAACCTTGAGCGTTTGTAGCTGCGTCCGTTGATCTTGATTCGCCAGTAACCGGTGGAGCTTTGATTCCCTGCAAGGTCTCCTGGTGACACGCTCTTTCGTTTCACCTTCCAGAACAGTTCTCCGTCGCGAAGGTCAAACAACGTATGAACGTCCTGCTGCGTCAGATTGAGTGGTCTAATGACGTGAGTTTGTTCAGTCACTGCTGAGTTTCCTGATGCCGCCGGACGATCGCGCGGTAATGTGGTCGTTTCGCGTACCACCGGTCTTCGTCGATGCCCCAGACCTTGCGGACCGCTTCGGAGAGCAGAGCCTTCTGTTCGTCCGTCGTCGCGAGGTCGTACTCGATGTGGGTGTCCCGGGTTCCGCACTCATGGGCGTCGTCGCCGAATCGGAGAGACGCTCCGCAGAACGAACACTCTTGAACACCCATAGTCCAACGGTTGGGCATATAGCGACTCAGAATGGAACGTCCGAAAGATCGACCTTGGCCCAGATGGCACACGGCTCGGGCTTCGGTCCGAGTTGGTAGGCGATGATGCGTTCGAACTTCTCGCCGACGATGGAGCGGACAGTGATCACATCGGGTGCGGCCAGCGCTCCGGCACTGGCGCGGTCGACCGCTTCTTCGGCTGTGGTGGGGACGGCATCGGGCGAGCGGGCGGTCCACCATTGCTCGGCCTTGCGCCGCGCCCAGCCGGTGTGTTCGAGGCAGATCCATTCGCTGACCCAATGGTCCATCCCCAGGCGGTAGTCGACTCGTAGCGATTTTGGGGTGGATTCCTCGGCACCCTTCTTGGTGTGGACGCTGTAGAGGACATCGCGGACTTCCCACTCCTGGTCGATCACCTCACCCGACAGCACTCCGCCGTTCGCTGCCCGGTCCTCGTGTTTCGGCTTGTCTGGCTTGGGGAACTCGTAGCCACAGTCGGGACACGTGCGGTATGCCACGGCGATGAGTGACCGGCAGACGGGACACTCCTTCGCAGCGGCCTCGCCTTCGCCACGTTTGAGTTCCTCTTTCGACCGCAGCTGATCGACCGGCCCATGCCGGAGGACGTTGTTGCCGAAGTCGAGGACGAGGCAGTTCGTCTTGCCGGGGCAAAGCCTGAAGCCGCGACCGACCATCTGGTAGAACAGGCCGGGAGACAGGGTCGGTCGCAGCAGG
>JANPCU010000036.1:0-40139 GCA_031431195.1 Planctomycetota bacterium
CCGGCGTCAGCCGGATGGTGATTCCCGGGGATACCATCCGGCTGACGCCGGACGCTCGCCTTGAATCACATCCCACCGGCGACCGCAACGGTACTCGTGAGGAGCTGTCGACGAAGGGATGATCCGAGAGTCAGTGGCAAGCGAGCATCCGCGACTGTCACCCGCCGAGCCAGCCAAGGGCGAGCGTTTTCTACCTGACCGTCCGCAGCGCAGGACCTGCGACATCACGCACGCTTCACGGATGAGAGGGGATGGCCGCAAGAAACTCAAAATACGAAAAAGGAAGACACCACTTTTGGGTTTTTTGAGTGTCTTGCGGCCACCACTCCCTGGGCAACAACACCGCCGATGCCTAGCCACTTCAACACACCGTTCACGAAACTCGATTCGCGGAGCGACATCGCCTACGGTGTGGCACGGGCACATTTGCCCGTGTCCGATCCCCCCTCAACAACCTCAGCGGCTGACATGGGGGGGGGTGACGAGATTCTGCGCGGCGTGGTTGAACGAAATCGGAAGTCGACCACGGACCGGCAAAAGTGTCCGTCCCAGGGTTCTGGAACGACATCGCCGACGTGCGACGATCACTTCTTCCCGACGGCGGCCCCGATCAGGCTCAGGTACGCTTCATCAATCGTCAGCGTCAGACGCAAGCCATTCGACTCGGGACGGACCACAAATCGCAGAGCATCGCGGTCGGGATCTTTGACCGCGATCCGGGCTGCTTCCGTGAAGTCGCGGGTCTTCTGATCATCCGCTTGCCCTAAGAGTCCCAGCCAGTCGGACAGGTGGAGATGAGCCTGACCAAAGGCGGCGGTGGTTGTGCGATCAGCGGTCGTTGTCGTTGTCGTTCCTTCGGCCAAGCTCCCGAAGTCGGTCAGAGCATCCTGGTCCCCGACGACCAGCCAGAGAGTCGTCGCATCAGTTCCGATGAAGAGGCTCGGTTTGCCGCCGTAGAACAATTCTTCTTTCTGGCCGTCGCCCTCTCCGTCGCCTGCTTTCCCATCGATTCGAGAAAAATGAATGCCTCGGGATTCTCCGGCATCGAGTGTGACTTCGGAGACTTTGTCCGAATTGCGTGCTTCGGGCAGCAGCTTCTGAATCGATTCCGAGAGCTTTTGGCTCTCTTCGACATGGATGCCGACGACAGCTGTCATGCCGGTTTGTGGCTCGCCCGTGAACTGCACGAGGAGATCGACTTGACCGGCGGCGATTGTTTTTTCGAGAACATCGAGCAACGAGTTGACTGTCGTCCGTTGCGGTTCCGGGATCGACTCCGTCGGGTCCTGCTTGGCTCGTGCCAGGCGGAATGCCTCACTCGCCAGATTCCGTACATCAGACGGCAATGACGCGTGCAGGTGGACAGCTGCGGGGACATCCGCCGTCGCAATCTGGCCGAGCAGAGATGGACTGCTGGCCGACTGGGCCAGTGCCCGAGACACCTTGCCCGAGTCCACAAACTGCAGCTTGGCGTCGATCACGGCTGAGCGGGATTCGCGAGAGATTTTCAATCCGAGCCAGACAGACCGAACTTCGCCCATGACTGAGGTGAATGCCGCTCGACCGAGTTCGATGCCCTCCGCCTTGGCCAGATCTTCCGGTTCGCGGCTCTTCTTGAGATTCCGCAGCTCCTTGTCGCTGGCAGCCATCGCACCGATGAGGGCGAAGTCCCACAGCAATCGAGGGACTCCCTCCCGGCGGAGTTGAATCACGAGGTCGTACTGGCTCCCCAAGACTTCAGTGAGATCAGCCGGGGCTGGCAGCGGCAGGTCGAGCAGGTCAGCCTTCTCGGTGATGAAGACGTGCCCTTGGTCGTGCAGAACGAACAGTGTCTTTTCGGGTGTCTTGAACTCGTAGCGATGCGGTTTGTCGGTGGCTTCCAGCGAGAGTACGTTGCTGATGCGAGCGGTCTTCAGGAGGGCCTCAATATCGGTAACGGGAATGAACCCCACAATATCGGGGTCTTTCTTGCCGCTGCTCAGATCGAGCGGAACAAAGGCGAAGGCCCCCATCGGCTGGGTGCGGTCGATCCCGTCGAGATTATTGAGATTGGTCAGGAACCCCTTGACCATCTGTGACAGCTGAGGCTGGCCCCCGGCAGTCACGATGTAGTCGATGTCGTCCAGGACACCATTCATGCTGGAGAGGTAGGCGACCGCCACCGGTTCCCGCGCGGGCTGCGGCGTTTCGGCAAACAGGCTTCCGGTCAGGGCCGGGATCACCAGACAGATCAAAAGGACTTGCCGCAGCATGAAGTTTGGTCCTGAAAGAGGCAGGGGCATGATCGATTTACTCCCGCTGGCGGCCCGAGGTTGCGTTCGATTTGTTGATTCTGTGCCATTCAGTGCAAAGCCCAGGGGTTGCGACCCCTGGGCTTTAAAATTCGCATTCAACTCCTACTTCAGACGCAGGTGCTGCACCCACGCGGGTGGCACGTTGAGGAAAATCCAATCACGCTGGAAGCGGTAGGCGTTGAACCGCTTCGTCAGAATCTCTTCAATCTCGCCCAACCGCTTCCGGTCCGGCCCCGAAGTGACCGCCCGGCGCATGGGGCGCATAAACATATACTCAAAGAAGGAGTACGTCCCGCCGGGGGCCAACAGCTTCAGTGTGGCTTCGACCAGTTCCTCGACCAACGGGGCCGGAAAGTTATTGAACGGCAGACCGGAGATGATGATGTCGTAGGGGGCGTCGGTCTGGAACTCCTGCAACGGGCAGATGTGGACCTTGGAGACTGCGGCCACCTTTTTGTAATCGGGATCGTGCTGGAACCGATTGTTGAGGATCTCGCCGAAGCTCTCGTTGATCTCCACGAGGTCAAACTTGTCGTCTGGATTGATGTGCTTGACGATGTGGCGTGTCACAGCCCCAGTGCCGGGACCGAGTTCGAGCACACGTTTAGGCCCCTTAAACTGGTGGAGGGGCCGGGTCGTCGCATGGGCTAAAAATCGACTACTCGGCAGCACAGCGCCCGTGGTGTAGAACCGCTGGCGGACCTGGCGAATGAAGTCGATCTGGTCGCGAAGGGATGTCATGAATGGTCCCGAAGGAATGAACTGTTGTGTTGGTGTTGCGGTGGCTGAGCCTGTTCCACGATATCCAGCCCGACCTGCTCCGACCAGCGCCGGAGCAAAGCGAGCGTGACCGAACCGGGACTTCCGGTCCCGATTGCCTGCCGATTGAGCCGTGTCACAGGCAGCACGCAGTAGGTGGTGGAGGTCACGAATGCTTCCTCAGCTGCGAGCGCAGCCGTAAGTGTAATGTCGCCGACTTCGTACGGAATTGCCAGTTCCATCGCCAACTCCCGGACGAACTGCTGGCTGATTCCGGGAAGAGAGTCGGCCTCACGGGCGGTACGGATCGTACCTCCCGTGACGATGAAGAAGTTTCCGCTATTTGTCTCCGTCAGATGGCCGTCCGCATTTTGAAGCAGAGCCACCGCTGCCGGATCAATGGCGTGTGCCTCACGATCCGCCAGATACCAATGCAGGCGGCTGCGATATTTGAAGCGGGGGTCGAGAATGTCTGCGGGTATCTGGCGGATCCTGGGGACAACGAGTGCTTGGCCGAACTGGTATTTCGTAGTCCACGGGCCAAACGGCAGCGGGAACGCATGAACACATACCGTCGGGGCATCCGCCACGGGGAATTCCCCAGCATACATGGAGATCGATCCGGGTGTGACAAAGATCACAATTCCCAAATCATTGTGCGACAGCAGCGCGGGTGCGTATGATTTGATCAACGTCTGGACTATATCGGCCAGATCGTCATCCGACTGGCCGATCACGACTCCGAGGTATTCCAAGGAACTCCGCAATCGGGCCAAATGTTGCGGGAGGCGAAACGGCACCCGCCGAAACGTGCGGATCAACTCAGTGACAGTCGCTCCTTGTACGACTCCGCGATCCCACACCGGGAGTGACGCCTGATCGGCGGGGATGTACCGATCGTTGAAGTACGCGAGTGGGGCGAGAAGAGCTGGCATGCCCCATGATTCCACAGTGGGATAGGCTTCCAGCCTGTCGTTTAAGGGGAGGCATGGCCGTGCATCTACACTCAACCATGAACCCACAAACGCAGCGGCCCAGATCGGAAATGCGTAAGCTTGCCCGAGGAAGAAATCACCACCACAAGCTTACGTCCGCACAGGTGTTAGCCCTTGCGATGCCGAATTCGGGCGCGCATGCGTCGCTTCCTGCGACCGAGTTTACGACGACCTTTGCCGGTTTTCTTGACGCCCATTCCGACGCAACTCCCAGTGAACGATGCTGTTCCGATGTTTTTTCGTCGTGGGAGAACAACCCCCAAACGGTCCACACCGTAGCGAGTCGGGGAGGCTATCAGACCACCGCATGAAAATCAACCGGGTGACAGACAATTGAGTCAACTCGTTAGATGGATACCGCCTGGCATCGAGAGCGGTCGCTTGCGACCAACGCTCAGCTGCCGATAGAATTCCTCTCTTCTGGTCGGCTTTCAGTCGCTGGCGCTCATCAGCGCGGCTTGGTTTCCGGCCCAATCGGCACAAGTTTCAGCCGCGACAGTGGTTCGCAGGATTGAGACTGTCGTTCTTCAGGAGATTTCCAGTGACAGTGAAAGTGGCCATCAATGGCTTCGGTCGTATCGGTCGGCTTGTGTTTCGCGCGATGGTCGAGCAGGGAATCATTGGCAAGGATGTGCAGGTCGTGGCCGTCGGCGATATTGTGCCAGCCGACAACCTCGCCTACCTCGTTAAATATGACTCGGCTCAGGGCCGGTTCGCGGGCGAAGTCTCCTCGAAGAAGTCCAGCCCAGATAAGGCCGAGGACGATGTCCTCGTCGTCAATGGCCACGACATCCTCGTCGTCAGTGCCAAGACCCCCGCTGAACTGCCTTGGAAGGCCCTCGGCGTTGATGTCGTCATCGAATCGACTGGCCTCTTCACCGAAGCGGAAAAGGCCAAGGGCCACATCACTGCTGGTGCCAAGAAGGTCATCATCTCCGCTCCGGCCAAGGGCGAAGACATCACCATCGTCATGGGCGTGAACTGCGGCAAGTACGACCCCGCCAATCACCACATCGTCTCGAACGCCAGCTGCACCACGAACTGCCTGGCCCCGATCGTCGATGTGCTGCTGAAGGAATTCGGCATCGCGGAAGGTCTGATGACCACCATCCACGCTTACACCGCGACCCAGAAGACGGTCGACGGCCCGAGCAAGAAGGACTGGAAGGGGGGCCGGACCGCCGCTCAAAACATCATCCCCAGCGCCACCGGTGCCGCGAAGGCTGTGGCCCTCGTCTGCCCCGAGGTGAAGGGCAAGCTGACCGGCATGGCCTTCCGCGTGCCGGTCCAGACCGTGTCGGTCGTCGACCTGACCGTCAAGACCGTCAAGGCGACCAGCTACGCCGAAATCGCCGCGGCGATGAAGAAGGCCAGCGAAACCTACCTGAAGGGTGTGCTGCAAGTGACCAGCGACGAAGTCGTCAGCACCGACTTCATCCACTGCCCCGCCTCGTCGATCTTCGACATCGGCAGCGGCATCGAGCTGAACAGCAACTTCTTCAAGCTGGTCAGCTGGTACGACAACGAATGGGGCTACAGCAACCGCGTGTGCGACCTGCTGAAGCTGATGATCAAGAAGGGGTTGTAAGCCCGTGGGACGGCCCCTTTGGCCCGTCCGAGTCTGCAATGGCAAGTTTTCAAACCAGCCGGTGGGAGTCTCTCCCGCCGGGTGTTTTGCATTCAGTTCCCGAGCCGTCGACACGGGGTGGCACTGGTTGGCTGGCTTTGCAGCCTACCGGTGTGCCTTGGCACAAGAGGAATTCCAAGGTAAGTTCCGTCTGGAATGACATCTTTCGGCTCCGCCGCCCCGGTAGCCCAAAGCGGCAACCGGGGCCACCCTGCGTCTCCTTCGTAACCTCCTGTTGCTCTGCAAACCAGACGCTCAAAGCAGCGTCTGGGCCACCTAGCCTTGTGCGACCCCTCTTTGGTCGGTGTCTCGTCGCAGTTCGTGGCGAGGGTACTCGGCAGCGCGGCCTTTAATTCCTCTTAACACGAAGTCAGCGCCTCGGTCGCGCGGACTTGCAGCTTGACCATTAGCGCGGGGCAAGCGGGCACTCCGAAGCACGTCGTCAGAGCGTGTGCCGCCCGCGACTTCGATTGCCGAAACAGCGCGGGGTGGCCCAGACATCGCTTTGGATGTCTGGGTGACGAAGGAACAAGAGGGATGGAATGCCGAGCGTGTCCTCCGTATCCTCTTGTTGTTCCACAACCCAGACGCTCAAAGCAGCGTCTGGGCCAACCCGTCGAGTCTGCAACGTCACCGAACACCCTGCGGGAATCGCTTCCCGCAGGGTTTTTTTCGTTTGCAGTTCCAGAATCGTCCAGCGTAACACCGGCAGCTAAAGACACTCCATCGCTCCACCGGGAGATCAAACAATGCCAGCCTATCTCCGAAAGTCCTTGCGATTCTCGCTGTTGTTATTCGCCCTCTGTTTCATCGGCTGCCAGCAGAAGCCTTGGACGGAATCACGACAGATCACAGCTGAGCAACGGAAGGAGCGGGACACGATCCTGACGCCGATCACTCAGGGGGTGGTGCCGGGGAAACGTGGTCATTGGGATGTGTCTCATGCTCCCGAAATGGAGGGGAAACCTGCGGCAAACTATCAGCGACTGCTAGATTTGGCGGACTATGTACGCCACGACCCGTTGGATAAAAAAGAGACGTACTTCTATTACGTGTTCTTTGAAACCCCGTCCACAACGAACCCTGATGAAACTGGCTATCAGGTTTTCATTATTGTTGTTCGGGAGGCGTGCATCGAGTCCGCTGAACTGCCACCGGCGATGGATTAGAGAATAAACGGTGTCAAATATTGTAAGGGACTCGCACCAGAAAAACTGTACTGTCTCACCAACCGGCCTCGCACTTGCCGGGTGCCGGGTGACGGCTTTGCGTCGCCATGTTTTCGCGGCCAATCTGGCGAAACGAGCATGGAGTGAAATCGCGGGTTGGCCTCGGTTGCCGCTTTGGGCTACTGAGGCGGCGCAGCTGAAAGAGGTTTTGACATCGAGAGGTTTATCACGGAGAACCTCTCGTGCCAAGGCACACGGGTAGGCTCCAAAGCGAGCCAACCCGTGCCAACGTGCGTTTCGCAGGTCACCAGCCGAGGTAAGAGCCGTATGCGGTGATTCCGCCCGTACGGATCTGCGCGGGGGGCGGTCAGCAATGACCGTCCCTACCGCAATTCAGAATGGCCCCCCTTTTTCCTAGCCACGTCATCAACCAGTTTAGACAAGACGACCTGTAGCTGAAGTCGTAAGACATCGTGAGACTTCAGATTCACGATGCCTCACGTTGCGCACCGCCGTTTCTAATTATCTACTTGGCAGCTTTTCAGTCCATGCGTAGACTTTGCCTTTGACGATTCCCCGGTTGGCGGAGTTCATGATGATGCGATTTGATAAAGTGACTCGACGTGAACAGGTCGAGGAAATGTTGGCATGGGACGTGGAGCAGGCACCGCTTCAACTGGAGGATGGGACTTCAATCACCAGTCATGTCGCCAATTTACGAAGCATTGACGGCCTGCGGCATGTGTTGGGAGTTGTTGGAAAGAGTTATCAGGTCATTCAGAATCAGCATTTGCTCGATCTGGGCGAGACGATTTGCCAGCAGCAGAAGTTGACCTATTCGATGGGGGGAATTTTGGGGCATGGCGAACGCGTCTTCTTTCAGTGTGCTGGACAGCCATTCTCAGTGGGGAAGGGCGATGAGATTGTTCCTTACATGTTGTTTGCCAATTCGCATGATGGCTCGATGGCGTGCCGAATGTTGCCGATGACGGAACGCCTGGTGTGTTCGAACCAGCTCGCGAACATCGTCAAGAAAGAAGAGAGCTGGGTTTCGATTCGGCATACGGGTAGCGTGGGCGAGCGGCTGGCAGAAGCCGGGCGGTTGGCACAACATTTCATGACCGTCATTCAGGCCAACCGTGTCCTGATGCTGCAACTGCGGAAGAGACAAGTGACCGCCAAGAAAATGGCCAAGTTCTTTCGCGACATGTATCTGGGGCAAGTGCGAGAGGTCACTACGACTCCGGATTCTCATCGCGAAGACTTGGCGCGCGAACGCGCTCACAATAGCTTTCTGCAATACGAGCAGCGGTTCCAAGCCGAACAGACCGTCGCGGGACATACCACTTGGAACATGGCCAATGCCTACACCGGTTGGCTGCAACACGACCATCGAGCTGGTCGCGACCCGCTCCGCTCCGCGAAACGACGCCTGGAAAGCTCTCTGTTCGGCCTCCTGGCCCAACGCAGCGTGGAGGCATTCCAGGCCGCTCTGACATATTGAACCGGGAGCGAGGTAGGTCAGCCGAGTAGTCAGGCTTCGCCTGAGCGCTCAGACGCAGCCTGACCTTTTTTCTGGTGCCAGTGGGCAGACTCTCGCCTCTGGAGAATAGATGCGATTGCAGACCGCTTCGGAGGGTGACTATAGGTACCATTCGTGTCAGGCTCATTCAATGCGATTCTTCACGCGTGGGTTAAAACCCACGCTACTCTCTCATGACTACTCTCTGTCCGGATATGAACCTGCAGAGCGATTGCAGTGGCGGGGTGGCACCGGTTGGTTCGCCTCGGAGCCTACCGGTATGCCTTGGCACAAGAGGATTTTCAAGGTAAGTTCCGTCTGGAATGACCTCTTTCGGCTCCGCCGCCCCGGTAGCCCAAAGCGGCAACCGGGGCCACCCTGCGGTCGTGGACGAAGACTTCGTTGTAAATGCAGAAATCAGGGTCGTAGTAGTCCTCGTGCTCGCCGCCGATCTGCAAGAAACGGCCATCAGGGAGTGCGGTAAATGATGTGCCGAAGCGATCAAAGCACCAGACCGGTTTGCCGTAAGCTTCGGTGTCGTCAAACTGCATCTTCGCTTGATACGCATTGATTCCCGTTCGGACCATTTCCTTCCAGAAAGGGACATTCATGACTTCGGGATTGGCTCCACCAAAACGAAGGTATCTGCCTGCGAGGTATTGTTCACGGGTGACTTCCAGCTTGTCGCTCCCCCCCATGTCGGTCAGCAGCCTTCTCATTTCTTTACTGATGTCATTCAGGTTCTCTCCGGCTTGGACGAGTTTCTGAATGACTTGTTCCGATGAAGCCATCGACAATGCCACTTCGTTGAACGTGTTCTTGGAACCGGGATCGGCTCCGGCTTCCAGAAGTAGTTCAACACATTCGGCCTGTCCTGTTTGGGCGGCGATCATCAGAGGCGTATTCCCAGAGTCATCAGCGGTATTCACATCTGCTCCTGCCTCGATCAACCAATTGGCGAATTGGACATGACCTTGCCCAACGCAAATCGCCAGAGCCGTGTCGCCCATTCGTCCCCGTTCTTCGAGGTCGGCTCCTTGTGCGAGTATCAACTCAGCCTTTTGGATGTCACCGACCGTGGCGGACAACAACCACGCCGTTCGATCAAAGTAGTCACGGCTGTCCAGATCACCGCCTTCTTCAATGACCTTCTGAAGTTCGGTTGCTGTCCCCAAGCAGATCGCCATCATCGCCGGAGTCCAATTCAGATGTTCAGTCTTGGCTCCTGCGTGAATCAGATACTTCACCACATCAAATCGAACTTGCCTCGCCGCCGTGGTGAGGGGGGATTCGCCGTAGCTTGTCACTGCATCGAGATCGGCCCCATGTCTTGCCAACATGTCCACCACGGGAAGAATTCTTTGATCGTCTTGCAAGTGGTAAAGGACATTGATGAGCGGTGTGTAGCCATGCTCCGAGGCTGCATTCACATTTGCCCCTGCATCAATCAGGTATCGAAGTTTTGCGAGATCTCCGGGCCGGGTGGCCTGGCCTGAGTCTTCGATGGCCGTGCTCGATTGACGCACGCCACGCGTTTTGAAGACTCAGAGTGTGCCATCCGACCCGGCCAGTGTTCTTTCGTTTGCAGCAGGAACAGAAGCAGGTCTCCCTGGTCGCCTTCTGTTGTGTGGTCTCAATGATAAGGGCCTCGGATGTTTCCGAGGCCCTTGTGGGTTTCCAGCGGGGTAGCCCCGGCGGGGTGGCCGGGTCTGAAGGCTTTGCGTAAGGCCCGGTCCGCGAGCGAGGTCACGTTGCTCTCCGGTCCATCCGCTGAGCCTCCTGACCCGGCCACCTAGCGTGCGTTATATCTCGGTCCCAAGCTCCGGCTTGGGACCACATATCCCCGAAGCTCCGCTTCGCCCGCATGCCAACCGACTCCCTCTCACAAACTGGACTCGCGCTGGCCGAGTGAAACCAGTCCTGCACATGATGGGCGTAAGCAATGCGTTGCTCGGCGAAGCAGAGCTTCGAGGATCGGCGTTCCCAAGCCGGAGCTTGGGAACGAGATCGCCAATCCGCTCAGAGCAACGTCTGGGCCTCCTCGTCACAGTACCAGGGGGTGGACGCCGCCCCGCTCGCCTGTTTCGATTCCCCACTCCCCGAACGCGAGTCCACAGTGGGAAACGATGCGCGGCAGACCTGCCAGATTGAGGTCGTGACCCACTGGCGGTAGAGTGAGCAAACAGGCACGCGGCGAAGCAGAGCTTCGAGGATCGGCGTTCCCCAGCCGGAGCTTGGGAACGAGATCGCCAACAACCATCAACTGGTGCTATGGAAAATACGTCGCTCACTCTGTTGGGTCGGTTGCAACGCGGGAGTGATTCCGAGGCGTGGGGACGAGTGTTTGGACTCTATCGCCCGCTCTTGATGGCTTGGTTACGCAAATATGATGTGCAGGCAGCCGACGCCGACGACCTGTCGCAAGAGGTGCTGCTGGCCGTGTCGACGGGGCTGAAGTCGTTTGATCACAATGGTCGACCGGGGGCGTTTCGCACCTGGCTGCGGAACATCCTGGTGAACCGCTTACGGAACTTTTGGAGGACCAGAGATCGGCGTCCGCTCTCCACCGGAGACTCCGACATCGAACGCCGACTGGCTCAATTGGAGGATTCCGCCAGCGCGACGAGCCAGCTGTGGGATCGGCAACATGACCTGTTTGTGGTTCAGCAGTTGCTCCATTTGTCCCGCGCCCGTTTCTCGGCAGAGACGTGGACGGCTTTCACACGAGTGGCCCTCGATGGGGAATCACCGGCAGCGGTCGCCCGAGAAATGGGGCTTTCGCTGAACGCGGTCTTCATCGCGAAGTCCCGAGTTCTCAGCCAGTTACGACAGGAAGCGAGTGGGTTGGTCGAGGGGGCTGGAGATTCTTCAGCGATCTCGTGAAAGAATTTGTGGGCAGCGGCACTTTCCTTACGGGCGGCAATTCGTTGACCGAATCGATCAGCGTCTCCCGACCTCCGTAAGGAACCCGTGATCATGCCGACTCTTCTGCAGCATCCCAGCCTTGTCGAGCTGACAGCCTTCAGCGGCGGGCAATTGTCGCCCGATGAGGCCGCGACCGTCGAGACCCACATCGAGGAATGTGGCACATGCTGCGAGACGCTGCTGAACCTCTCGTCCGATGACACGTTCGTCGGATTGTTGCGGCAAACGCGGAATGCGGAAGAACTCTCCGAGCCGTGGACGGACGAGGAGGCGATTCCCCCCTCACTGGCAAACCATCCGCGCTATCACGTGATCGGCCTGATTGCCAGGGGCGGCATGGGAGATGTCTTCCAGGCCGAACATCGGAGCATGGGACGCACGGTCGCCATCAAAGTCATCAACAAGAAACTGGTCCGCGACCAGGAAGTCGTCGAACGATTTCAACGCGAAGTCCAGACAGCTGCTCGGCTCTCGCATGTCAATATCGTGAGAGCGTATGACGCCGAACAGATCGAAGACATCCACATTCTGGTCATGGAATACGTCGACGGATTGAGTCTATCAGCCATGGTGAAGGAATGCGGACCACTGCCGATCACCGCTGCCTGCGACTACGCCCGACAAGCCGCCGTCGGTCTGCAATATGCCCACGAGCAAGGAATTGTGCATCGCGATATCAAGCCGCACAACCTGATGCTGACTTCGGGGACCGTCAAGATTCTCGACTTCGGGTTGGCCTCGCTGACTTCCGGGACTGGCGGTGAGAGGAGTCATGAAGACCTGGGCGATGCCAGCCTGACAGCTGCGGGTTCAGTCATAGGGACGCCCGACTTTATCTCGCCGGAGCAAGCGCAGGATGCCCATCGGGCCGATATCCGTAGCGACATCTACAGCCTGGGAGCCACGCTGTATTACTTGCTCAGTGGGCGGGCACCGTTCTCGACGGGGAGCGTGGCTGAGCGGTTGAGAAGCCATGCAGAAACGGCACCGCCTGCGGTCCGCGACTTGCGCCCCGAGGTTCCACCGGAGTTGTCCGATGTCATCGCCCGCATGTTGATGAAAGATCCGAAGCAGCGATTCCAGACGCCTCAGCAGGTCGCAACGGCATTGGCACCGTTTGCGGTCCAGGCACAACCGGTCGCTGCCCCGGCACCGTCCCGTGATGGCGGACGTCGTGGGCCGCTGAGAGGAACTCTGACGTGGGCCAGTGCCGCGCTCGGGCTGTTGTTGGCCACGGTGATCTATGTGCAGACCGACAAGGGCACGTTGAAGATCGAATCGGCGGATGACTCGGTGAAGATCAACATCACCCAAGAGCCCGATGGAACAGGAGGCTCTCAACTGACCGCGACGTTCATTGACACGGTCACCGGCTCCGAAGCGAAACGGCTTCCGAGCGGCGAGTATCAAGTCGACCTCGGCGATATGAAGAATGATTTCGAAGTCGACCAAGACAGCTTCACTCTGCGTCGAGGGAAAACGGTGGTGGTGAAGGTCACTCGGATCGATGCCCAGGCGGCACAGGCGGCGATCAATACACAGCCCGCACCGTCCTCAAAAGCCCTGGAGAAAATGCCGCTGCCGGATCATGCTCAGCAAACTCTCATGATGCAAGGGGGCCGTCTTTCCGAGGAGGCGGCCAAGGCCCTCCAAATCAAAGCCGATGCGGACCCAGCCGATGTCGAGTCGCGTCTGCAACTCCTCGGCTATTACTGGCAAAAGACGATTTTTACTCCGGCGGTGCGCGAACCCCATTTGAAGCTCGTCTGCTGGGTCATCGAGAACTATCCCGAGTCCAAAGCCGCAGCTGTGCCAGAGTCAGAGGTGAATGCCGGGATCGATCCCAAGAGCTATGGAATCGTGCGTGCCCTCTGGTTGAAAACGATCAAGGACCATCCAACGAACACGACGATCCTGGGGAATGCCGCCAAGTTTTTCCTACTCTCCGAGCGAGATCTTTCGGAAGAGTTGTTGAAGAAGGCTCAGACGATCGATCCCCAGAACCCGCTATGGGCACAAGACCTGGGGCAGTTGTACCAGCTCTCCTCCAATCATCCTCTCTCCGAGGCACAGGGACGCGAGTTTGCAGAAAAGGCATTGGAGCAGTTTGAGCTAGCTCTGAAGCTCAAGGGAGCGTCGAATGTGAACTACTACGAACTTGGTTACTTGGCCAAGGCCGCATTCCACGCGGGGGCGGACGACAAGGCGAAAGACTATGCCGAGCAGCTCATTAAGACCGGCGACCAGGGCGAAGGGGTCCATCATGGCAACATGATTCTCGGTCGGTTGGCCTTGAGAGCCGGAGATGCCGAAGCCGCCGGGAAGTTCCTGCTCCTGGCGGGCCGGTCGACCGGCTCCCCCTCATTAGGCAGTTTCGGACCGAATATGTCGCTGGCCAAGGAACTACTCCAGAAGGGACACAAGGATGTCGTGCTGGAGTACCTGACCCTCTGCGGCAAGTTCTGGAAAAACCCGAAGTTGGGCCAATGGACGGCGACCATCCAAGCGGGCGGAGTTCCCGACTTTGGCGGGAACTTGTCGCACTGAGAACGGTTCTCGAAAACTCCAAAGCGAGCGGCCAGACTTGGCCTTCCCACCAGACTTCCGAAGTCTCGCAGGTCACTTTTCACTGGCTGATCGCCCAAAGGCGGGGTGGCCCAGTTATCGCTTGGGATGTCTGGCTTGCAGAGCAACAATGAGGATACGCAAGACCAGCTCACCTCGGCCATTCTCTTGTTGCTCCGCAACCCAGACGTTCAAAGCAACGTCTGGGCCACCCCGCCGATACCCTCCGCGACGATTGAGGGGCGACATGCGAGAACTCCAGCGGAGGAGGATGAGTTCACGGCAGGAGAGGATCGGGCTTGTCGGTGCTCGGCAGGCCTCACGCTCCCACATCACCGCTCAGGACATCGAGCAACTCACCGATTGTGTGCTGGATCTCCAACGAATGTCGCAGCTGTAAGTCGGACATGACGGTGTATTGATTGCGTCGACCGACTTTCTGGATGTGCAGGTAACCCGCATCGACAAGTTCGGCTACGACCCGTTGCACCATCCGTTCGGTGATGCCGACGGCCAGGGCAACATCGCGTAACCGCTGATCTGGCTGGCGGTACAGGCACAACAGCACATGCGTGTGATTGGTCAGGAACGTCCAGCTGGCGGGTCGGGGCGCAGCGCTAGCCAGACCCACTGCGAGGGGGCTCGTGGTCTTTTTCGGTGATTTTGGAAGTTTTTTCATGAACGCAGCCTTGCACGCACGATGATACGTGACTACAAATACACGAACCATGTTTCGCGTATCTGTCTGCGTACATTCTACCAGCCAGCGAAAGAGGATGCCATGCTTGAAGTCTTGCGGATCAATCTCTGCTCACCGTTGTCGCTCGCCTTTGTGCTGGGAATTGTCTCCCGGCTCGTGCGCAGCGAACTGTCGATTCCGCGAGAACTATATGCCTCGTTGTCGATCTACCTGCTGCTGGCACTGGGGCTGAAGGGGGGAGTCGAGCTTTCGCACAGCACGCTCAGTGACCTGTACTGGCCGGTTCTGGTCACGCTCGGGATCGGGATCATTACGCCGATTACCTCGTACCTGGTCCTGCGACGGATCGGAAAATTCAGCACGGCGGATGCGGCGGGAATCGCGGCTCACTATGGGTCGGTATCGGCGGTGACATTCATCGCGGCTCAGCAGTTCGTGCAGACACTGAACTACCCCGCTGAGGGGTTTATGCCGACGCTCGTCACGCTGATGGAGAGTCCCGGAATCCAGATTGCCTTGGCGATTGGAGCGATCCAGACGGCGAAGCAAGCGGCCGCTCGTGCCGCCAATAGCGAAGGTTCATCTCCACCCGCTCGCCCCACTTCGGCGGTCCTGCATGAGGTGCTGACTGGTCGCTCGATGATCTTGATGGTCGGTGGCTTGATCGTCGGACTGCTCATGGGCGAGAAGTCGTATGAACCAGTGAAGCCCTTCTTTGAGGGGATGTTCAAAGGGGCATTGACCCTGTTCCTGTTGGAGATGGGGCTGGCAGCTGGCTCGCGACTCGGCGATCTGAAGTCCGTCGGGCTGTTCCTGCTCGGGTTCGGCACGATCATGCCGGTGATCCACGGAACTCTCGGGGTGCTGGCCGGGCACTGGGCCGGGCTGTCGATTGGAGGGGCGACCGTCCTCGGAGCGATGTCGGCCAGTGCGTCGTACATTGCAGCTCCTCCCGCAGTACGAATGACGCTGCCCGAAGCGAATCCGACGTACTACCTGACCGCCGCCCTGGCGATCACGTTCCCCTTCAACATCGTGCTGGGCATCCCGATTTACTTCCACATCGCGAAGACCATTGCTGGCCAGTAGTCCCTCTCACAATCTTCAGGAGTTTGAAACATGCACACCACCCCACTCACACTACTCACGATTGTGGCCGAGGCGGTTCTCAAGGATCGCCTGATTGCAGAGCTGACTCAGGCGGGGGCAAAGGGGCATACCCTCATCGAATGCGAAGGCTGTGGCTCTCGTCATCGCCGCGTCAGTGAGCTACTCGGAGCCAACATCAAACTGGAAACCATCGTGTCGGCTGCGGTCGCCGACAAGCTGCTGGAGGTGCTGGCTGTCGAATACTTCCCGCAGTTTGCAGTGATTGCCTACATCAGTCCCGTGTCTGTGATTCGAGGAGAGAAGTATGTCTGACTCACACCCCGTCACCCCCGATTCCGCATCATGGAATCGGAGGCGTTTACTCCAGGCAGGGGGGCTGGCCGCCCTCGGTTCACTGGCGTTCACGAGTCTGGCGAGTCCCGCAATCGCGAACGACGAACTAGAAACGCCACCCGCGACTCCTCAAGAAGCCCTCGCACGATTGAACGAGGGGAATCGGCGGTTCGCTTCCGGCCAGCCGTTGTCGATTCATCAGGATCTCAACCGCGTGAAAGCGATCGCAGCTCGCCAGACTCCGTTCGCCGCGTTCCTGGGCTGTGCGGACTCCCGAGTTCCCATCGAGTTTGTGTTCGACCAGGGGTTCGGAGATCTGTTCGTGACGCGCATTGCGGGGAACATCGCCTCGAGCGAGAACATCGGCAGCTTGGAGTTCGGCACACAAATCCTCGGTGCGAAGGTGCTCTACGTACTGGGCCACTCCGCCTGTGGAGCGGTCTCCGCGACGATGCAGGGAACGGAGGTTCCCGGCCAGATCAGCGGGCTGTTCCAATACATCCGCCCCGCTGTGAAGACTGCTCAAGGGGATATGGAAGTGGCCGTCCGCGAGAACGTTCGGAATCAAGCCCAACTGCTCGCGGAGTCTTCGCCGGTGATCTCCCGCATGATTCAGCGGAAAGAGCTGATCGTGGCAGGCGGCGTCTACGACCTGCAAACCGGACTGGTCACTCCGGTCGAGTGCAACTTTGAGTGAGTGTATCCACTGTGTGTGTCCGTGAACTTCGCCGGGCAGGAAGTGATGGATGGTGGGACTCGTGGTGCCACCTCTCGACCGGCACGAAGCAAAGTAGAGCTACATGTGATACTGTTCCGTGCAGGGCAAAGGACAGAGAGGGCCACCCGAATGATGGCGTCCACAGTGATGTGGGCTACACGCGCCCGAGGACGAGGCAGGCATTATGCCCGCCGAAGCCGAAGCTGTTTTTGAGGATGCGGTCGATCTTCATTGGACGGGCCTGATTCGGCACGTAGTCCAGGTCGCAATCGGGATCGGGGTTTTCGAGATTAATGGTCGGCGGGGCCACTTGATGTTGCAGGGCCTGCACGCAGAGGGCGATTTCGACCCCTCCGGAGGCACCCAGCAAGTGGCCGAGTTGGCTCTTCGTGCTGGAGACAGCGAGGGATTTGGCCCGATCGCCGAAGACCATTTTCAGGGCCAGGGTTTCGGCCTTATCGCCGAGCGGGGTACTGGTGCCGTGGGCGTTGACGTAGTCAATCTGGGACGGGTTGAGCTTGGCGTCCCGCATGGCTTGCTGCATCGCATAGCGGGCTCCACTACCGTCCGGGCAGGGGGCGGTCATGTGCGTGCCGTCGGCGGACATGCCATAGCCGAGGATCTCGGCCAGGATGTTCGCACCGCGGGCCTTGGCGTGTTCGTATTCTTCCAGGACGATGATCCCCGCACCTTCGGACATCACGAATCCATCGCGGTCGCGGTCGAAGGGACGGCTGGCCGTTTGTGGATTGTCAGAGCGGGTCGAGAGGGCCTGCATCCGGCTGAATCCAGACAGCCCCATCGGCGTGACAGCTGCCTCACTGCCGCCGGTGACCATGATGTCAGCCATGTCGTTTTGGATCAGCTTATAGGCATCGCCGATCGCGTTCGTGGCCGAGGCACATGCGGTGCAAACCGCGCTGTTCGGTCCCCGCAGGCCCCACAAAACGGAGACATTGCCGCTCCCCGCATTGACCAGCAACTTCGGAATCATGAACGGCGATACACGCGCCGGACCCTTTTCATACAGAGCCTGGTGCTGGACTTCGATCTCGTTCAGTCCGCCGATCCCGCTGCCCACGAGCACGCCGTGGCGGTAGGGATCCTCGGTGTTGAAATCAAACCCGCACTGCCGGATCGCTTTCTCAGCTGCCACAACGGCGAACTGGACAAAGCGGTCCATTCGCTTGAGTTCCTTCTCCAGCTTGGGCAGGTGGTCCACCGGATTGAAGTACGTGACCTCGCCGCCGAAGTTCACCTTCCAATGGGCGCAATCGAACCGGCGGACCGGTCCGATCCCGCTCTTGCCAGCGCAGACGTTATCCCAGAACTCGGGGATCTCCGATCCCAGAGCGGTGACAACGCCCAATCCAGTGACGACGACGCGACGAGCCATCCGTGGTTACTTCCGTTCCTCGATGTAGTCCACGGCGTTCTTCACCGTGCGCAGCTTCTCGTAGTCTTCGTCCGGAATGCTGACTCCGAACTTGTCTTCGAACGCCATTCCGAGTTCGACGATGTCGAGCGAGTCGGCCTTCAGGTCATCGATGAAGTTGCTATCAATCTTCACATCATCGATCGAAACACTCAGCTTCTCGCTGACAATCTTCTTGACGTCATCTTCCAGCGACACGCCCTGCTCCTTCCGGGTCAACCCGGGTCATCCTTTGATCTTCCACAGGTTCCCGAAGCTCTGCCCCCGAGGGCTTCTGCTGGACTGGAACCTGTTTCATCCTCCCCGAGAAGAATCGACACAATCGCCAATTCCGGGAGGACCGGAAAGATAGAGGGTCGGCGAGAACGTGTAAACGGCAAGAGTCCAAGGATTTCTGACCATTTTTGACTCCGTGCCGAGAACGGCAATCTCCGCCGCTGGCCGGTCCTGTGGCAAATTCGCAGCATGTGTGGCGACTTTGCCTCATCAGCCAGGATCAGGTCGCCGTAAACTCATTGAAGGCAAATGAATAGAATTTAGCCCTTCAGAGGTATCGCGTTTGCTTTTCACGTCAACGAAGGACAACTCCCTCGATCAAAAGCCACTCCTGAGAGATGCCGACGCCGCCCGATCCTCTGACGCCGCCTCAAACCGCAGCCGAACTGCTCGTGGGATTGCTGCGTTCGCAGCTCTTTGCGGAATCGCTGTTCGGGCAGGTGTTTGAGCAATCCCGGCCGTATATTGACCGACCGGCGGATGAATATGCGGTCGCACTGGTCGAGAATCGGGTGCTGACTCCTTGGCAGTCGACCGAACTTCTGGCAGGACGGATCGGCTTTTACAGCGGGATCTTTCGATTGCTGGAGCGGCTGACCGGGACAGCTGACGCCACGGTGTTTGTCGCAGAGCAAGCTGGCCCGCAGCGGTTGGTGCTGTTACACATGACACGAATCGTGGTCGTCGGTGATCCGACATCGAGTGATAGTTCTGCCGAGTTGAGCCCTCAGCGCACCATGTCCCGGCAGGCGAATATCTCCCACTGCGTCGCGGTCGAGCAAACGTCTGAACTGCGATTGGTGGCGTATGAATTCATGGAGGCGAAGCCCCTCGCGGAATTCCTGGAAGCAAACCCGATCAAGCGGCCCCACGCTGCGGATCTCGTGCGGCAGTTCGCGTCAGCACTGGCCGCTCTCCGTGACGAGGTCATCGAGACGATCGGCCTGTCCGCCGTCTGGATTGACACACATGGCCAGTTGAAGCTGCTGGCCGGGCCGAATCCGTTGGCGAACGATTCTGGACCGAGTCAGCGGTCGCCACGACGCATGGGACTCCAACTGGCGGCAGTCCATCGATTCGCAACAGCGCTGGGGGGACTGCCGGAGTTGGTGGACTGCCGGTTCATGATCGATGTGGTACAGCGTCTGTCGGAGGTGGCGGAACCGTGGGTCACTTCATTTGCGAGTACGTCTCTGCGCTGCCCTCGCGTGCGGATGAACCGCCACTTGCGACGAGGGCCAGCTCTGCGGTTGATCGAAGCGTTCGGGGAAGAATTGCAGTTCGTCCTGGATCAGCCGGGCGAGGAAGTGTTGAGAAATTCGCGTTCGGGGGTGGGCCTCATACCGACTGAGGGTGAGGAGGTAATCCCTGCGATGCATCCGACTCAGCGCGGCCGCTCCCGAAGTCGAGCATGGGCCGTCTCTGTCGTATTTCTGCTGATCGTTGCTGTCGCAATCGCCACACAGTGGATGCAGCGAGTGGGTGTGAGGCCCGCAGCAGCGACGACGGAGGAGGAGGTCGAGATATCCCCTTCCACTGGTCATTAAAACCCCCTCAACGCGAGATTTTGGGGTGGCCTCCACGAGGAGGGTGAGGCCAGTGCGATGAACAAGTTTACGGGTCCAACGATCGCCGTGGGGCACGTTTTCGACGTGCCCGTTCGCAGCGTATCGCCTGCGAATGACTGCCCGCCGTCAATTCTGTTGACATTGACCAGCCACCACTCCTGCGGATCTACGATTCCGTTGTGGAGTCTCTGGGGCACGTCGCCTCTCCGACCGTAGCTCATGTCGCTCCGCGACTGAGATTCCTCCCCCCAGCCCCCCTTCGATTTCAGCGGAACCTCCGCGTCGAGTCCTTCCTCCGGCGGAATGTGAGTCGCGGAGCGACATCGCCTACGCTCCCTCATGTTCACAGCGCTGGCTTGGCCCTCCCGGGGGATGTGGCCAGCCTGATCCAGCCTTTTGCGGCCTGGGCTCAGGAACTGGCTCGAGACAAGTTCCCGGAATTCACGGCAGAGGACGCCAAGATTCGCAGAGTGAAAATCCTGAGATCGAACAGTCCCCTGCGGTCCCCCGCGTCACTTGCGGTGAAATCTCCCTCAGAACCTTCGGGAAGTTGTTTTGGACCTCACCGTAAACTCCCATAGAGCATCAGAAAAATAGGCAGTGGCCAATAAACTTCTCGCGGGACGGCTTGAGACGTACGACGGACGTCCTCGTCCGTCGCTCTGCGAGGCTTTCCACACGGACGGACGAGGACGTCCGTCCTACAAAAAGTCTCAGTTTTTGCCGCGAGAAGTATAAACGCGACTGAGGCGGGAGTGAGATTCAATTCTGGCACTCTGTGTATACGGCTGGCGGAGACTGGACTAGGAAAAAACCTAAAGTTGGTCAGCCCCAGATGAACGCCGATGAACACAGATGTCAGAGGGCAGCCAAGCCCTCAGCGAGCCCGGTGCATCGCAGTAAACTCTCTCCTGATCTGTGGGAATCTGCGAAATCTGTGTACCCCACCTCCTCGCCGGTTGTCCCTCATCGACAGGCAAAAAACCGAACACTTGATATGAGTAATGGGGGCTGTGTCTGGGGACCACTCCCTGGCCACGCCAAGTGCGTCTCACAGATGTAAACTCCCGCCTCACCTGACCCGTCTTGTCCCAAATCGGCCATCGGTCCTATGATCCCCGACATCAGGAACCAAGGCGACCCGGAGAGCTTTTCCGGTCGCAGAGCCAGTGCAAGGATGGGCAGTAATGGGCATGTCGAAATCGATCGACGGGCCGGTGGCGGTGATCGGCGACGTTCACGGGCAGACCGAAAAACTCGATGTCATTCTGCGGAAACTCCAAGACCTGCCCGACTATCGGGACCGCTGGATTGTCTTCATCGGCGACCTCGTCGACCGCGGACCCGACCCCCGCGCCGCGATCGAGACCGTCCTGCGGCTTCAGCAAGAACATGGTCGCACCACTGTTGTCGCGGGCAACCACGAATTGGCGATGTCGGCGGCGCTGAAGATCGTCAGCACCCCCGACTACTCCGACTGGGACAAACGCTGGATTGACCACTATGGCTCCGAGCAGACCTTCGCCAGCTATGGGGCGGAGTTCGGGCATCTCGACGATTTGCGGAGCAAGCTGCCGGAGGACCATCGGCAGTTCTTGGCGGGACTGCCATGGTGTGTGGAACACCCCGAGTATTTCTTTGTCCATGCCGGGCTCGAACCCGGTTCGCCATTCAGCGTGCAGCGGTCGATCTTGCGGAAACGGGACTTCACGCTCAACCGCCCCGCCTGGTTGTGCTCGAAGAGTCTCCCTTTTGAGGAGACTCCGCAAGACTGCCCCTTGACCATCGTCTCTGGCCACGTCCCAGTGCCCGAGGTCCAGTTCGGCCACCGCAAGATCCTGATCGACACCACTGGCGGAGTGGCCGGTGACCTCAGTTGCGTACTACTACCGGAGGGCCGCGTGATCACGTCGGGGAGTGGTCCAACAAGGGCGGCGGTACGGAGGCCAGTGGCTCCTCCGGTGAAAGAGAAAACTGGTTGGCTGGGTTTGTGGTAAGCGGGGACTTCAGTCTTTCCCACTGACATTCATACGGTCTGGGGCGTTGTAAGAATGTGTTGCAGTTGGAATCTGATGGGGAGGTCGAATTGATGGTGGCATTCTTGGCCCGTCTACTTCGAGGCATGTCCTGTGTACTTGCGGGCTGTTTGGGTGCATTCCTGGGCGGTGTGGTCGGATTCGTTGGGACGATATACCTATTGAGATGGGTCATCGTGCCGCTAGGCGTCTGGCTGACAGGCGATCCGTCCCTTCGAACGGGGGCAATCCCTATGGTCTTAGTACCGATCAGCGCACTGTTCGGAGTCACGGTTGGTTTTCGAGGAGGCTTTGTATTGTGGCTACAATACTTGGAAAAGGACGCGGGCATGGGCTTCCCCAAAACTCGTTCCGCTCTGGATGATGAGCAATCTCATGGGGAACAGGATCACACGGACTGGCCTGAATGAAAGTAGTCGCGAGTCGTTCGAGTTGAAGTCTCGTTCCCAAGCAGAGCTTGAGTCCGAGAGGCAAAGGTTGACTCATGTTGGGTGGGAGAATCACTCTTTGGAGCGCTGGCCCACCCCTCGCCGCCGTTACCCGCCCACCATGTCCGGAAACGCCATCCGGAACTTGGCCAGCTTCGGTTCGATGACAGCTGCGCAGTAGGGCTGGCCCTCGTGGCGGCGGTAGTAGTTTTGGTGTTCGACCTCGGCGGGGTAGAAGACGGCGAACGGCTTGACCTCCGTCACCACGGGCTGGCCGAGAGCGGCTTCGACCTCCTGGGTCAGTGCGAGGGCGAGCGAGCGTTCCTCTTCCGATCGAGTGAAGATCACGCTGCGGTACTGCGTCCCCCGGTCAGCACCCTGCTGGTTTTTGGTCGTCGGGTTGTGGGTGCCGAGGTGAACGCGAACGATCTGCTCGAACGAGACCACAGCGGAGTCGTAGGCGACCTGAATCACCTCCGCATGCCCGGTGCGGCCCGTGCAGACTTCGTCGTAGGACGGGGCGATGGTGTCGCCGCCGCTATAGCCGCTCTCGACGCCAGAGACGCCACGAATCTGCTGAAAGACTGCCTCGGTACACCAGAAGCAGCTCCCTCCGAAAGTGACTTGGGACATGGGGTTGGCCTTCAAAAGGAGAGTGTGTCGATGCGGAAAACTCGATCGGTCTGTCAGGTGGGAATAGCATGCTTTAGAGCGCTGGCCCACCGTGTCAAACACCAGTCCCGGCAACGACGTTGCTATGGAACAGTACGCCAGGGTGGGCTGTTGATGGCACGCCGCCGTCCACGATGCCACGAGGCAACAAGATGTTACCGGAATGTCACCGCACGGAACATTCGGTGGAATTCGTACGAAAGTCCAATATTCCTAGCAAGAATCGTTTGTCCCGCCGCGAACAGTGAGCAGGGGCGACCTAACTTTCTCAGAGAAGTTCCATGTGTCGCCCTCCAAGTCTTTCGCCATGCACCGAAAAACCCAATGCCGTCGATCGCCTCAGCGGCGCGGGGCTGCGCTGGTGGAACTGGCGATCTGTCTTCCGGTCATGATCTTGATCACGTTGGGCATGATCGAGACCACCAACGCGATCTATCTGAAACAGACGTTGACGAGTATTGCCTATGAAGGGGCGAGACTCTCCAGTGCCGTGGGGGGGACAACTTCCGATGCAGAATCGCTGTGTGGGCAATTGCTGGCAGCCCGTCACATCGAGGGAGCTCAGGTGACCTGCACGCCAATCGTGGCGAGTACGCCTCCTGGAACTCCTGTGAAAGTCACCATTTCCGCCCCCATGAACAACAACTCGATCGGTGTCACGCGATACTTTCGAGACAAAACATTGAACGGCTCGGCGACCATGCCGCGACTGTAGTCTCAGAGATTCGCCAGGAGTACGGCCATCATGACACCCCAGACCCAACTCGCTCCCGCGCTTGCCGTTTCCCATCGAGCAGAGCCGTGGACCGCTCCCCATCGACCGGGGGTGATCGTGGTCCTGGCGGCGGTTGGCTTTGTGATCCTTCTGTCCATGACAATGCTGAGTGTCGATACGGCCTATATCCATCTCGTCCGCACGGAACTGCGAGTGGCCACGGACTCTGCGGCAAAGGCGGGAGCAGAAGCCCTGCTGCGGACACAAGACGTGACCCAGGCGGTGGCTGCGGCGCAATCCATGGCCGCTGCCAACACCGTCGCGGGCCGTCCGCTCCAACTCAGCTCCAGCGACATCACGTTCGGAAACACCGCACTCGCCCAATCCGGCACATGGACCTTTCAGAAATCGGTCACCCCGTACAATTCCGTGAGAGTCGACGCAGCCCTGAGAAGCAGCAATTCCAATGGAGCGGTGAAGCTGTTCTTTGCCGGAATGATCGGTCGAGGGAATTATGAACCGACACAGGACTCGACGGCCACGGTCTTTCAACAAGACGTGTTGCTCTGCATTGACCGCTCTCACTCCATGTGTTTTGACCTGTCGGGTGCCGAATGGGTCTATCCCACCGGAAAGCCGTGGACTGAGGAACTGAAAAATGCACCTCACCCCACCAAGAGTCGGTGGGCTGCATTGAATCGGGCAGTCAAAGATTACCTCGACATCGTCGGTGATGTGCAGCCGCGCCCCCGCATCGGGCTGGTCACCTGGGCCTCTGAAATTGGCACCAACTCGACCGAGTACCGGATGACCGGCAAGACATCGCCCAAGACGACCAGCGATGCGGGCCTCTCGACGGACTACAGCGAGATCCGGAACGGAGTCGACCGGCGAAGCGTGGCCGTGATGTTGGGAGGGACTGAAATGTCAGCGGGACTCGACATGGCCATCTCACAGATTCAGACAACCCATCGTCCGCTGGCGAAGAAGGTGATCGTGTTGATGACCGATGGCCAGTGGAACAAGGGGCGAAGTCCGGTCCTCTGTGCGGAAGAGGCCCGCGATCTCAACATCGTGATTCATACCGTGACCTTTTTGCCGGGGGCGATTCAAACGGACATGAGTACGATCGCCAAAACCACGGGCGGTCGTCATTACCATGCCGACAATGAAGAAGAATTGCGGGAAGTTTTCCGCGAACTGGCCAAGTCGCTGCCTGTCGTACTGACCGAGTAATCCCATGCAAAATCCACCTCGATCACCGGCTTCCGGGAGTTCGCCACGTCGCCGACACGGCGCGACGACGGTGGAGGTCGCGTTGACGTTCCCCCTGTTGATGCTGATTCTGACGTTCAGCATTGAGGCGGCCCGACTCAACACCTTACGAAACACCATCGAAAATGCGGCGTATGAAGGGGCCCGTCGGGGAATCATCCCGGGAGCCAGTGCCACGGATGTCCAGACCATCGCGCTGAATATTATGAAGACGGTCAACGCTCAGGACGTGGTCGTGTCCACCAATCCCAGTACCATCACATCGTCGACTCGATCTCTGACGGTCACGATCGATGTGCCTCTGGCTTCGAATAGCTGGGTCGCGAAGCCGACAGCACGACATATGATCCGGACCTGTACGCTGTCTCGCGAACGCTCCGAGTGACGATGGTCGATGACTGCTCTTCGGTGCGTCCATGTGGGTTGGGCGGGAACGGAACAAATTCCGTTCTACGACTTGGGCGTCGCGATCCCCAGGACCCGGATCGCCTCTTGCACGGTGGTCAGTCCCGCTTCGATCGCTTGTGCCGCTCGTTGTTGCAGGGGAACCATCCCAGCTGCGATGGCGGCTTGGTCGATCTCGTGGACATCGGCGCGGCGGAGCAGGGCGGAGCCGATGGTTCCGTGTCGCGGGGTGAGTGCTTCCACGAGCGGCATGCGACCTTTGTACCCCGTCATTCCGCACTCGGGGCAGCCGACGGCCACGCCCGCCCGCTGGACCGGCCAGCCGAGCAGGTCCGCTGGATCGGTCGATTCGCGGTGGCAGCTGCACAGTGTGCGAACCAGCCGTTGCCCGAGGACGCCGAGTAGTCCGCTCTTGATGATGTAGGGCTCGATTCCCATATCGAGCAGCCGACCGCACGCCTCGGCAGCCCGCCCAGCGTGAAACGTGGTCAGCACTTGATGCCCGGTCAGAGACGCCTGGAACACAATCTCGGCAGTGACCTTGTCGCGGATCTCACCGACCATCAGGACTTCGGGATCCTGCCGCAGCAGTGACTTCAGCCCGACCTCATACGTGAACCCGGCATGCGGCTGAATCTGCGACTGGGCCACTCCCGGAACCAGCGACTCGATCGGGTCTTCGAGCGAGCACAAGCTGCGCGGGGTCAGGCTTTGCAGCTGGATCTGACGCAGCGCGGCATAGAGGGTGGTCGTCTTTCCCGCCCCGGCTGGCCCGCTGACGAGGAGTACTCCCTGCGGCTGGGCGAGCCACTCGATGCACTGCGACAGCACATCCTCCGGGAAACGCAGATCGTCCAGCTTTAGGAACCGGCTCGACCCCGCGAACAGCCGCACGACCGCTTTCTCTCCGTGGACGGTCGGAAACGTGCTGACCCGCATCTCGACCGGCGTCTCGGCCCCCGTGCCCGTATTGCGGATGCGTCCCTCCTGCGGCAGATCGGTGCGGTAGGTCAGCAGTTCGGCCAACACCTTCAGTCGCGACACGATGTTGGGCGCCGCACTCTCGATGCACGCCACCGGATGCAACAGCCCATCGATCCGGCACAGCACATCCAGCTGCTTCTTCGCATTCGGGACCAGATGCAGATCGCTGGCCCGCGACTCACGAGCATGGTCGAGCAGCAGCTGGACCACATCGACCGCGAACTTCTCCGACTTGGGGTCGAGGCGCTGGAGTCGATCAAGAAGCGGTTCGGTCGGAGTCGGCACAGGAGACCTTGCAGCAGAGGCGGGTGTTTGGGCCAAACGATCATACCCGCCCCCCAGCTACGCCGCGATTCGCCGATTCGTTGGCAGTGATTCGTCGCGGGGCCTAACTCACGTAGGACGGGCACATTTGCCCGTCCGTCCTACTGGGGAGCAATCGCCCCCCGTAGGATGGGCAATCCTGCCCGTCCCCGCTGGAGTGTGGACTTGCAAGTCGGAGTGGCCCAGACGCTGCTTTGAGCGTCTGGGTTCGTTCTCCGTCCCGAGCTCTGCTTGGGACGGAATATCCCAGAAGCTCTGCTTCGACGAGTACCAAACGGCTCAAACATCGGAGATGACTAGCTCGTGCGGGAGCGAGTGTCCTCGACTCGGGGATCTCTTGGGAATGCTCGGCTCAAGAGAATGCGGGCTGGCATGCGAAGCGGAGCTTCGAGGATATGCGGTCCCAAGCGGAGCTTGGGACCGAGAGGTAAACATTCAATCCCTCCTGTTCCTGCGTCACCCAGACATTCAAAGCGATGTCTGGGGCACCCCACCACCGCGTCTATCGTACGGGAGACGGACGGGCCAATGGGCCCGCCCTACGGCTTCGCCTGCTTGGGCTTGGGAGCTTCCTTGATCAGCTTCACCGGAACGGCGTTGGCCTGCGGCTCGCCGGGGGTGCTGCGACCATTCGCCACGAACTGCTCCAGCAGTTGGGTCAGCCGGGTCACCTGCTCGGGGTGCTGATCGACGAGGTTGGTCCGCTCGCTGATCTCCTTCGCTAGATTGAACAGCTGGACGGGTGGCGAGCCGTCGGGTTGCTTGCCCGGACCCGGCGCACTCCAACCGCCTGAGCCGGGGCAGAGGGCCAGCTTCCACTGGCCATCGCGGATGGCGAACGACCCGTTGATCGAGTGATGCACGACGGCGGGTCGCTGCTGTCGGTCGGTGGTCCCACGCAGGGCAGGCAGAAAACTCACGCTGTCTTCGGCAGCTGAGTCGGGGAGTTTGGTGCCGGTGATGTCAGCACAAGTGGCCATGAAGTCGGTCAGGCAGATCGTGTCGTCGCACTTCGAGGCCGAGGCGACCTGTCCCTTCCAGCGGGCGAGGAACGGCACGCGATGCCCGCCCTCGTAGATGTCGGCCTTGTGGCCGCGAAAGTGGTAGCTGGGGTTGTGACCGAGCTTCAGGAGTTCCGGGAAGTCGGCCTGCGGCGAGCAGCCGTTGTCGCTGGTCACGATGAGTAACGTGTTCTCCGCAAGGCCGTGCTTGTCGATGGCATCCATGACTTGCCCAATGACGTGATCGGTCTGCATCACGAAATCGGCATAGGGACTCAGCCCACTCTTTCCTTGCCAGTCATTGGTCGGCAGGATCGGAGTATGTGGCGAGGCGAGGGGCAGGTAGAGGAAGAACGGTCGCCCCTTCTTCTGGGCAGCTGCGGCTTGGGATTCAATCGTCGTGACCGCCCGCTGTGCCAGAGTCGGCAATACATCCATCGCCTCGAACCCGGGGGCAGCGGGGCCGAGCCGAGTCTTGCCGCCCTTCCGTCCGAGCATCATCGCAAAGGCATTCTCCTCGGTCGGCTGGGCGGTGAGGTGATCGTTCTCGATGAACGCATACGGCACCATGTCGAGCGAGGCACTGATGCCAAAGTACTCATCGAACCCGACTGCGTTGGGGCCGTTGGTGATCGGCTGGGAGTAGTCAACGTTCCGGTTCTGAGCCAGCGGCTCGATGTTGAGTTCCGTGACCTCCTTCCCCGGCAGCTTCACCCAGTCCATGCCGAGGTGCCACTTGCCGACGCAAGCGGTGTGGTAGCCCGCGTTCTTCAGCATCTGAGCCACGGTCAGCCGGTCCTGCTCGATCAGCCGGGGACTCAACCCACCGAGCACACCGCTCTGCAACTTCGACCGCCACGCATACCGTCCGGTCATGACCCCATATCGCGTTGGCGAGCAGACGCCCGAGCCGCTGTGGGCGTCTGTGAACATCATCCCCTCGGCGGCGATCTGGTCCAATCGCGGGGTGGCGATCTTGCCGTCGGGGTTGAGGCACTTCACATCGCCGTAGCCGAGGTCATCGCAGAGGATGAACACGATGTTGGGGCGCGGGAGCGGCTCCGCTGCTGGCAGGGCAGGACCGATGAAGAGGAGCAGCACGAACAGTAGGACGGTCTTTCCAGGCCGTCCCGGTTGGCGCGTGTTGATCAAAGTCCGTGAGTCACAAGTGCTGGGTGATGGTCCCATGTTTCAGTACCTTCGCATCGACCAGGGACGGCCAGGAAAGGCCGTCCTACGGGGGAAGACATCGCCTGCCAAGTTTCAGCGAGCGGGCGGACGTTAGTCCCCCGTGCCAGGGCGACACGAACAAACAGTGCAGCGTCGAGTGGGCAGGTGAGCGCCGAACTGCACGGCGGACTGACGTCCAGCCGCTCGCTGTCGAACTACTTTCCGGCCACCACTAGCGGCAGCTCCTTCGCATCACTCTGCGGCTTGCGGGTCAGCAATTCGCTCAGCTGGAACTGGTAGTAGGGGCGCTCGGCTGCCGGGGTTTTGTCGGCTCCGGCGTTGGCGACCCAGAACTTGGTCGACTTGGGTTCGAACAGGACGTTGTGCAGGTTCGATCCCATCGCGACGGGGCGATCCATCAGCGCGATGGCCGTCTCGGCGGTGAACGTCCCGTGCCCGGCCTGGACCCGCTCAACCAGCTTGTCATAGCGACCTCCCGCCGACAGCAGCGAGCAATCTTTAACGGGCTTCGGCAGCAGTTCATGCCCCACGCCCGGGCGGATGACCTGCATCTTATCCCAACTGGCCTCCATCCCGACGGCATCATTCGTCTTGGCATCGGAGACCACGTAGTAGTATTCGCAGGTCCGGGGGTTGTCGCGGAAGACGGACAGCACATCTTCGAGCGTGTGCCCCTTTTCCAGTCCCTCGCGCAGCAGAAAGGCCATCGGGACTCCCTGCCAGTGGCCCAGTCCCCGGCCCCCCATCTCGCCGATGGCCACATGCTCGGCGTTCATTCCGGTCACTGACCCGACGAACCCGGCGTACGAGACATTCACGAACGGGATGCTCCCGTTCGGCTCGGCCACGATGATGACGGCATGCTCCTGGAGCCCCCAGTCGATGGCATAATCGAGTACCCGACCGTGGTACAACGTGCCGTCCTTCGTCGCCGAACCCGAGATCGCAAACCCACTGCAATGGAACAGCTCGGGGATGAAGTTGGCCATCTTCGCATCGTGCGGGTCGAGGCCCGATCCCGCAGCGAGGCCAGCGATTTCGTCGTTGAACTTCTGCGGGACGAACTTCGCCTGGATGGCGATGATCGACTGGATGGCGTCTTTGGGCTTGAGTGAGACCGGTCCGAACTTGACCAGCGTCTGCCCCGCTTCCAGATTCAGAATGCGGTGCATGTTGCTGGTGACCGACTCCTTGAGCAGTGCGCCATGCTGGTAGCCCATCTCGTAGGGTGTGCCCTTGAGGTGCAGCACCGGGTAGCCGTTGATCTCTTCCAGCCACCCCGCGCCGCACCGGGCGATGGTCTTTCCCTCGGTGCCGGAGATGATGCGGTCCTTGGAGGAGGCGAACGCTGGGCGTTCCTCCGCGTGGAGACCGCCCACCCACAACAGACAGATTAGGCTCGCCAGAATCCAACGCATCGTGTTCGCTCCGAAGTGAGGATGAATGATTTAGCTCACCAACCCGACGCGTCAGCGAGGGAAACGCGGGGAAAGTCGCTTACGCTCCTCCCTTGCTGACGCGTCGGGCTAGTCAAGTAAGTGACGTTGAGCGTTAGCCTATCAGAGTAGACGACAGATCGGAACTCGTTTCACTGTCTGGTGCCTCGGGACTCTGGGCAGTCACCACCGCGTTAAACGCGAGAACCGTAATCAGAAGTGCGTACCCCAATAGCACGCAGCTGCCGACTACATTGCAGAACAACACAGCCTGGATCTGACTCACCACGTCAGCTGCTCTTGTCGCATCGGAAGTGGCATACTGCTGAAACGCCAATCCGCTACGAATCCACATGGCCGATGCGATCACTCCCGAGACACTCAACAGGATCAAAGCAGCGATTGTGACAACCGGCCATCGAGTGGAGGTCGTCATATACTTCGGACGAGTGACGCACTGAACCTGGCTTCCCAGCACCAGCGTCCCAAACGCGACAGCCAGCAGCCACCAACCGAGAGACAATGTTGCGGTCCAATGGGCCGTCGTCCGGGTCAGTTGTTCAGACGTGATCTGGGCACTGGAATGGACGGTGTCATTCAGGGCGGATTGCAGACTGAAAGCCCCCAGACACACCGCGAAGGTTCCGCACAGAGCCAGTACACCTGACAACCCGATCAACATCACATAGGCAAGCGACAAGCCGTTCCGTCGAGCCGCCTGGTACACGCCGATCGACACGAGGGTGCCACCAATGACCGCTCCCAGAAGACACCCACCGAGTTGAATCAGCACTTGGCCGAGCGTCACGATGACGGCTGAATTGCGAGCGGTCAGTACTTGATGCACCACATTGCCGCCGCCCTCATTCCACACCATTCTCGTCACGCACATCAACCCGATCGAGCTGCCAAATAGCAGAAGTCCAGTTCCGCGTCGCGTTACTGAATTCAATGGCTCGTCAACGGACTGGGGCATGATCAACTCCGAATCATGACAAGACAGGGGGCAGTGATGAGGCGACATGCCGTGCTGACCACCTCGCGAGCCAGCGTATCAGAGTAGACGACGGATCGGAATCGGGAGATCGATCGCGGCATGATCGGCAGCGAGTGGGCGGATGTCAGTCACCCGTGCCAGGGCGACGGTAGTTTCACGAATCGCCCATGAAGTCTGTCGGAACATGTCGTGGGAAATCCATCGAACGGTGCAGAATTCGAGCGATCTCGGTTCGCCCTGAATGGATTCGATAAAGAATGACGTGCTCCCCGCAGCTGGAAACGCGACATCCCGAGTAGAGATCGTCGCGAAGTATCCCCCGCTCTGGGGCCTCGGTGATTTTGTCCAATTCGTCCCAGAGTTAGTTGAGATAGCGATCAGCCTGCACATGCCCCCAGTACGCCACCGTGTGGGCATGGATCGAATGCAAGTCGGACAGTGCGAGTGGAGAGAGGCGAAGTCGCATGACGACTCAATGGTTCTGGTCCGGGTGCATCTGTTGGAAAAACTCATCCCGGCTGAGATCGACCCACTCTTCTGCCTCAAGTTACTCGAACCCACGTGCAGCCTCTCTGCGGAACTCGTCGAGGCTGGATTCACGGCGGACCATCATTCGCAGCGCTTCCCGGACGACCTCGCTGGCATTTTCGTATAGCCCAGAGGCGACTTTCTCGTGAACTATCCGGTCCAACGTGGGGGTGAGTTCGACTTGCATGGTCGATCCGATGTGAAGGGAGGTCTTGCTGGCTGTGAATTGAGAGTACCGCGATGAGCGAAGAAGTGTCAATCCGGTTGGACCTTACACACCGTACGCCGCCCACTCCGGCTTCGTGCTCGGCCCTTGCACCAATGAGACTAGAATCTCCGCTGTCGCTGGCGATAGGTGCAACCCCGATCGAAAGTGTCCGGTGGCTACCAAGAGATTCTCCCAGCCGGGCACGGGGCCGATGAACGGGCGGCCTCGCACGGCGGAGGGTCGCAAGCCCGACCAGCACTTCTCGATGCGGGCCTCGTCGAGGGCCGGGCAAATCTCGGCGGCGAACTCCAGCAGGCCGCTCACGCCCTCGTCGGTATTGCCCTTCTCGAAACCGGTCAGCTCCTCCGTCGAGCCGATGAGAATGCGGCCATCGCGGCGGGGGACGAGGTAGCGTTTGCCCCTCTCGATCACACGCGTGAGGCGAACCGGCGATGGCTCCAATAGCACGATCTGTCCTCGGACGGGGACCACCTCTAGCGCCACGCCCGCTTGGGCTAGCAGCTGAGACGACCACGCTCCGGCGGTGACGCAGAACTGCCCGGCGGCAATCTCTCCGAGTGGAGTGACAGCGGAAGTGAGTCGCCCGAGGTGCGAGGTCCAAGCGGTGACGGGGCAGTGCGGAGTAATCTCGACGCCCGCGAGTTCACAGGCTCGCAAGAGTGCGGCGAGGTGGCGGGGATTCCGGACCTGGCACAAATCGGGAAGCAGGAACGCCGCCTCGCGCCCCGAGAACGCGGGCTCCAATTCTCGCACACCTGCGGATTCCAGCCACTCTGCGTTGGCCCCGATGGCCTTCCAGCGCAAGCGCTCCGCGAGCAATTCCTCGCGGGTTCCCAGCGCCAGTTCCACTCCACCGCATCGGTGAAATTCGTTGTCGATTCCGGTGACTTCGAGTAACTCCTCTGACATCTCTGGCCAGAGGGCGCAAGTCACGGCTGTGAGGCGAGTGAGCGGGTCGACCGAGGGTGGCGGGAGTGTTTGGGCAGGCAAAGAACCGGCGGCTAGGGCCGGGCCGCTCACAGGGGCAGGAAGACCGGGAGGCAGAATCCCCGCCCCCGCCCAGGAGGCCTCGCGTCCGGGTATTGACTGGTCAACAACACGCACCGACAGCCCGAGCTGAGCCAGTCTCCAAGCTGTGGTGAGGCCGATGACGCCGCCGCCGATGACCAGACAATCGACCGCCATGCTGCCACTTACTTCTTCAGAGCGTCACGGAATTTTCCACCGAATGTGGCGCTGTCCATGCCGTAGCTCTTGGTCACAGCTTCCCCGATATCCGATCCGGATTCGAGGGCCTTCACCATCTCGCTAAACTTGGCGGGGCCTTGAGTGGCAATCATGTACTCGACAAGGGTCAGCCCCACGGCCCCGATCGTACTGGGCGAGAACGACGAGTCGACGAACACGTCTTGCGGATTGACCAGTGTCGGCACGATGGCTGCAGCCTCTTTCGGCATCGCATCCAGGAAGACATTCTTACCAGCCACCTTCACGGCCAGGGACAATCCCGTCCCGCGCAGCAACCAGTTGGGCAGATTGGAGCCGGTCCGCCGCATATACGCCCCGGTCAGGTGGTCGATCAGATTGACCCGCAGGCCAGGCGATTTGGCAGAAACCGCGTCACCGACATCTTCGATGACCATGTAGGCGTCTTCCAGCGTCGGCGTAATGACCACGTGCCCCGTCATCCCCTCGGGGGCGGGCCGTCCACCAATCGTCTGGCTGAACTCTTCGTAGCTGAAGCGGTCCTTCATCACGATCACGGCCAAGCGGCCCTTCCACGACTGCCCGGCGGGAGCGCCGAAGCCCTTACGAAGTGCGGCGAGGTGTTCCTTCGACCAGTCTTCCACCTGCTTCAAACGGGTCTCTGGAGCGTTCCCGGTAATCAGCAAATCTTCGCTTTCCAGAGTCACCACCGTGTCGTTCGGCAGGGCTTTCTTCATCAGCTCCGCCGTTTTTTCCTTCCGCAGTTCGTTGTACTGAGCCGGTGACAACTTCGATGCCTTTTCCAAGGCCAGTTCGGCATCGGACCTCACAAAGCTGCGGAGGGGCGTCTTGGGGTCGACTCCGTCATAGACGCAGCCTTCGTCGAACCAGGTCTTGAGGTCTTCGTAATTTTGGCGGGTGAGTAAGACGTTATTGTTGTTGGGCATGCGAGGATTCTCCAGCCCCCCCGTCAGCCGAAACAGGCGGCTCTTGTCGCGCGGTTCACCCGGCAGGACCACATGACCGCTATCGCCGCCCTTCATCATGTCGTAAAAAGTTTCCAGCGACAGCCCCCCGCGCAGAGTGTTTCCCGAATGGCACCCCAGGCAGAGATTCGCCATGAACGGGGCCACATCTTTGGTGAACGAGACCTTCTCTGTCCCTTTCGGCTTCACGATCTTGATCGAGGACTCTTCTTCCTGGGCCTCCTTCGCCGTCCGCAATTTACTGAGCGGAGCGTCTTCGCCTTCGCCATCAAACACGGCCCCTTGAGAAATCCAGTTCGCCAGTACCGTCAGTTTGTCTTTATCGATCGCAGCGGCGTTCTTGGGCATCCGCAGATTCATGTCCGGAGTTGTCATACGGGCACCGATCAGGCTCGTCTGCGGACTGCCCGGGACCAGCAGCAAACCGCTCTTGCCACCCTTTTTCCAGTTCGCAAACGTATCGAGCCGCAAGCCACCCGACTGCATCCCCGCCCCGTGGCAGCCAACGCACTTCTCGTTAATCAGCGGGGCGATGTCCTTAGTGAAGCTGACACCCTGGTTCTTGTTGGCGGCAGCTGGGGTCTTGCCCTGGGCCTTGTCGAGATTCTTACGATTCGTGGCCAGCGTCTTATTGACGGTTGTGAACGCCTTGTCGGTTGGCTCGATCTCCGCCGTCTTGGCAATCTCCGCAATGCGGGCCTCGGCGGCTTTGAGAACCTCTTCCGCCTCAACGAACTCCTTCTTGCGAATATGCGTCGCGACGACCTTCATCGAGACATTGACCTCGATGATCTCTTTCTTCTGCTCCGGAGTCACAGCGGCCCATGCCACCGCGCCGAGAAGTCCACCCACCAGACAGACCGCCAACATCCCACGAGCAAACATATCCGCCTCGCCGAGAACAGACTCACACACACGTTCCATCGCTATCAGATCCGGAGACTACCCCAGCCGACACGACCCCGATCAGTCACCGCAGCAGCAACCGGAACATTCGTCGAGGCACTGCTAATATAGCCCAAAATCCGCCCCAACAACCAGTCCAGCGAGGAATCGCTGACATTTCAAGGGCATGTGTCTGCAGATCATGACAGTGGGTCATATTCGCAAAATTCACCACGGAGTTTGCGAGACCCGGGGAACGCCAGACTCTTCCAGTGTTGATGGGATCACACACCTCAGAAATTTTGACAGGATCGACAGGAAGACTTCGGACTCTGCATCGCGTCAGTCAATCCTGTCAAATCTGTCAAATCTTCCTCATCCCCTGGCGAAGTCACGTCAGTCACGCGAGTGAAAGTCCCAGTTCCATGACTCCCTTGTGAATTCCGGCCAATCTCCTGAAGTGCACACAGCCCCCCCGAGTGCGAGACACATTTGGTGATTGCTCTGGGGGCGCAAGGCTTTGGACGGCTGTCGCGACACGGTGGATTCGTACACAGATTTCACAGATTTCAGAGGGGAGACAAGCCCTCAGCCACCCCGGTGCGTCGACCGCAAACTCTCTCCTGATCTGTGAGAATCTGCGTAACCTGTGTACCCCACCTCCCCGTCGATCGTCCGTCACTGACAGGGAAAAATCTAAGACTTGAAGTGCATTAGAGCAGTTTCAGAATCGGTGTTCAGTCAACAGGCAGGACATGTCCTCCTATTTTTCTGCCCCTATTTTTCTGTCTTCATTCTTCTCTGGCCCTCACTCAGGACCACAGGAAGACAGAAAAATAGGGACAGAAAAATGAAGAGTGGAATGTTGGTGAGGTTCTGCAAACCAATTCTGAAACTGCTCTAGGGGGCTGTGTCTTGGGCCCACTCCCAGGCCTCGCAACGCGCGTCTCGCACTCCGAGCAGGCATTCCTGCCATTCGCGGGATTGACTCAATTCCCCACGGGATTACACTAGTGAGGTGAACCTATATGGATTCTCTGTGTCCTGCTCGAACCATGAACCACACCACTCACCTGCTTGGCCTACTGCTCCTTACTTCCTCCGGGAAGTCTTAGGCCAGTCGGCGAACGCCTTGCGATTCACCCTCAGCCTGGAGACTCCCCGAGTCGCCGGGCTGATTTCGTTTCTGGGCGAGGCTGATGGCCTTTGGCTATTGGCAGATGGCCAGAGAGGAAAGTCGGCCCCCCGATGTTGCATCCACCACCACGCGGCTTGTGGCCACTAGCCATAGGCCATCAGCCAAAGGCCACTCCATGTTTCGATTCGAGAATCTCGAAGTCTGGCAGGAAGCGATGAACCTGTGCGAACGTGTCTACCGGTTGTCGCAATCGTTCCCCGTCACTGAGCAATACGGAATCACCTCTCAAGTGCGTCGATCAGCTGTTTCTGTGTCTGCCAACATCGCCGAAGTAGCCAGTCGGTCCACTGACGGGGACTTCGCGCGATTCCTCGACATCGCCTTCGGATCACTGATGGAAACTGTGTCTCATCTGACTCTGGCCCAGCGACTCCGTTTTGTGGACCAGATCTCCCATCAAGAGGTCTATGCCGATTGTGAGCGGATCGGGAAGATGCTCACGAGCTTTCGAAACAGATTGAGGAAGGGCTAGTGGCATATGGCGGATGGCTTATGGCCAGACCAAAGTCTCCCCTCTGGCCATCCGCCATCCGCCATCCGCCGCCAGCACTCTGACAAACACTCATCCCTCTGGCTTATGGCCATCCGCCACAAGCCACCAGCCATAAGCCCCCACCATGTCTGACACGATCACGATCTTCGACACCACATTGCGCGACGGCGAGCAGTCGCCCGGTTGCAGCATGACGACTCCCGAGAAGCTGGAGATCGCGAAGGCGCTGGTCGAACTCGGCGTCGACGTGATCGAGGCCGGGTTCCCGATTGCCTCGCCGGGGGATTTTGAGTCCGTCAGTCAGATCGCCAACGTGTTCGGGGATCGAACAATCATCTGTGGGTTGGCCCGGTGCCGGACCGAGGACATCGACCGGGCGTGGGACGCTTTGAAGGGAGCTGAGAAGGTTCGCATCCATGTCTTCCTCGCCACCAGTGCGATTCATCGCGAGTTCAAGCTCAAGATGGCGAAGGAAGAAATCGTCCGCCGCGCGGTTGAGATGGTGAAGTACACCTGCGACAAGATGAGCCAGCGGAAGGACATCACCCGCCCGGATGTCGAGTTCTCGCCCGAGGACGCAGCTCGCACCGAACTCGACTTCCTGTGCGAGGTCGTCGAGAAGGCGATCGACGCCGGGGCGACCACCGTCAACATCCCCGATACCGTCGGGTACGCGACGCCGAACCACTACTTCAAGGTCATCTCCCACCTCAAACAGCACGTCTCGAATATCCACAAAGCCGTCATCAGCACGCACTGCCACAACGACCTTGGGATGGCCGTCGCCAACAGCCTGGCCGCTGTCGAAGCTGGGGCGCGGCAAGTCGAATGCACGATCAATGGACTGGGCGAGCGGGCCGGGAACGCGGCTCTCGAAGAGATCGTGATGGCCTTGCGCACTCGGAAGGACTATTACGGCATCGAGACCAAGATCAACACGCCGCGTCTGTTCCCGACCAGCCGGCTCGTCTCCAGCATCACCGGAATGAAGGTTCAGCGGAATAAGGCGATCGTCGGTCAGAACGCCTTCGCCCACGAGGCCGGGGTGCATCAACACGGCATGTTGCAATCGCGCGAGACCTACGAAATCATGCGCCCCGCCGATGTCGGCTACATCGGCCAGAACCTCGTCCTCGGCAAGCACAGCGGCCGGCACGCCTTCCGCGCTCGGTTGACCGAACTCGGCTATGCGCTGGATGACGCGACGGTGCAGAAGGTCTTCGACGACTTCACCGCCCTGTGCGACAAGATCAAAGAGGTCAGCGACTCCGACATCATCGCCCTCATCGAGAACCGCTCGCAGGCCACCCAGGCCATCTGGTCCCTCACCAGCTTCAACGCCACCGCCGGAACCGGCTCGCTGCACACAGCTGCGATCGAGGCGGAACATCGCGATGGTCACAAGGTCCAGAAGGCCGCGACCGGCGATGGCCCGATCGACGCCCTGTTCCGCTGTCTGGGCGACATCACCGCGGTGCAGGTGAAGCTGAAGGACTACACCGTCCGCAGCGTCTCCAGTGGGACCGAAGCTCTCGGCGAAGCGAATGTCGAAGTGGAACACCAGGAGCGGACCTACCACGGCAAAGGGGTGAGTACCGACATCATCGAGGCGAGTGCGTTGGCATACCTGAATGCTCTCAACAAGGTCCTCTCGAACGCCGATGGCAAGGCGATTCACCCACAGCACGGGGTGTGAGAGGTAGGCTGTCTTCTGATTCTTATTTTATCTGCCCCTATTTTTCTGCCTTCATTCTGCCTCTCTGTCTGAGAACGAGGAAGAGAAGAATGAAGGCAGAAAAATAGGGGCAGAAAAATGAAGAGGTGGCCAAAGCGGGAGCGTCTCATGCCAATCATCGTCAAGACTCCAATTCGACGGCTGACTCAGCGTGAGTTTGGAGACATTGCATACGAGGTCATGGGGGTCGTCTATCGATTGCAAGACGAGTTCGGGCGTTTCTTTGCCGAACGGGTCTACAAGCAAGCCTTGCTGGCCAGTTTGCCAGATGTCCAGGCGGAAGTGCCCATTGACTTGGTGTGGGGAAGCTTCAAGTCAATACGGTTTCTCGACATCCTGGTTGGTGGTGGAGCGGCTTTCGAATTCAAGTCGGTCGGAAAACTCACGACCGCACATCATGCTCAGCTACTGAACTATCTGATGCTACTGGATTTGGCGCATGGGAAACTGATCAATCTGAGAACGCCACGAGTCGAAGAAGAGTTTGTCAACACCTCGTTCAGACACATTGACCGTGTCCATTTTCAAATGGATGACTCGCGTTTTCAGACCAAAGACCCTGCGGCATGTCTCTTTCGCGACTCCCTGCTTGACCTGTTGAAGGATTGGGGAACGGGACTGGAACTGGCTCTGTACTTCGAAGCCATGACGCATGTCTTTGGCGGCGCGACGGTCGTTGAGCAAGAAGTCGGTGTCATCTGGAATGGGCGGACCATCGCACAGCAGCCTCTGCGACTGGTGAGTCCCGAGGTCGCATTCCACCTGACGGCGATGGAGAACACCTCGAAAGAATTCGAGTCCCAAGCCCAACGGTTGCTCGAACACACCCAGCTCAACGCTTACCTCTGGGCCAACGTTTCGCGAAAGAAGGTGACTTTTACGTTGTTGAGACGTGGAAGCGGGAAGAGTTAGAGCAGTTTTAGAATCGGTGTTCAGCAAACAGGCAGAGCCAGTCCTCTGATTTTTCTGCCCCTATTTTTCTGCCTACATTTTTCTCGGGGGTCTCTCCAGGGCCTACGCATCGATTTTGGCCTGCTGGAAGACCTGGAGCAGGTAGTTCGGGTCGAGGGCGCAGGCGAAGCGTTTGGCTTTGATGCCGCGCTTGAGGGAGGTGTCTTGGCGGAGGAGGCTGAGGGTCAGGCGGCGGATGGTGGCGAGGTTCGCGCCGCCGTGGCGGTCTTGTGGGCGGCGGGAGTCTTCGCCGAAGGCGATGTCCAGAACCCAGTGCTGGCTGTTTTCGATTGACCAGTGTTTACGAATCGCGTGGGCCAGGGGCTTCGCTTGCGCGGGCAGGCTGCTGATGTACAGACGCGATTCCCACGCCTCATGACCGTCGATTTCGCGACGTGAGACCACGACGGCCAGCGAGCGCAGGCCCGCCCATTCCGCGCGGCGCGGGTGATCTTTCGGGATCTCGAT
>JANPCU010000037.1:0-3389 GCA_031431195.1 Planctomycetota bacterium
AACGTCGCCACGAGAGCGATGCCATACACACACAACGACACGATGAACGAGATGAGGATCAAGAAGACTCCTTGGTGAATGAGTGACAAAACTGAAACGTCCCGTTACGGACGAGTTCCCGAAGCAAACACGCCGGGTTGAACTGGGTCGGGTTCGAGCGGTTCATGCGACCCAGACGCATGCAGACAGCTGCGACCAGTTCCGAGCAAAACAGCTCGTTCAGGTCCGCCGAGGGGAGTAACCGGGTGCGTTTGAACAGCCGCGTCCCGGACAGCAGTGCTCCGCCGAGGTCGTACGTGACCTCGCGTCCGACGAAGTGCCGGATCAGAATCCGGCTCAGCAGATCCCGCTCATCGCGGGAGAGCTTCTCGATGGCCGAGAGCCGATACAGATCGACTCGTCCGCCATCGGCGAGATAGTCACTTATCCGGGTTTCGGGGTGATGAGCCTGGCAACCGTTGATCGGGCGACCGGTGATCTCGCATGGATGCGGACAGAGCGTGGTCGACTCGATCCAGATGGTTCGGTCGTGGTACTCACAGAACGTCGCCACATGCGACGGGCCAATCTTCAGTCGAGACGGAGCGAGTACGGACGCAGTCCCGTAGCTGATGGCCTTCGCGGTGAACCCGGTGCCATAACAGGCTGCGATATCCAGGGGTTCGAACGCGAAGTCGGTCATTCCCGTCCTTTCATCCGATCGAGCAGGTCATCATGCCGGGCCAATCGGCGGCGGATGTCTTCCAGCTCCGAGCCTCGCAGCTCGTTCTGAGCCCGGACCTCGGCTTTGATGGCGGCCATGTCGGACGACATCTGCCAGGCCCAGAGGATCGCTCCGACGAAGATCACGGAGACCGTGAAGCTGAGGAACGACACGAACCATTTTGGGATGACGATGTACCCGTTGCCGTTCATCCCGAGAGCATGCATCGGAAGTGAGGATTCAGTGTCGGTGGGTGCGATGACGGTTCCTTTCATTTGATGGAGTCCCGCCACAATGACGGGAGCTGGGATTGTTCTTTCTCGAACGCCGGTCCCATGAAGGGACGCGGTTTGATCTCGACTACGACCTTGTCGTGCGACTTGGTCTCGATCACGATCTCGCCCCCGTGTTCGAGCGTACGTGGGGCGTCAGTACTGCGATTGAGCCGGGCGGGGCCGATCACGACCGAGCGGCGGTCGGGATCAAACAAAAAGTAGATGTGCCGCTTGAGCAGCCCCGTGCGATTGGTCGGGGATTCCCCGGCCCTCGAGGCTCGCTTACGGCGCTGAATCCGCTGCTTCGCATCCTGCCGGACGAACGCTCCGAACCGGGACAACACCTTGCGTTCGGTGCGGCTGACAGCGGACTGAATCGCCTGGCGGTCAAAGAACAAGCCTTTGACCTGAACAATGCGGAGACCGATGTGCATGAGGCAGCGGGCCTCGGGCTATGTGATGACTCGGAATGTGAGCGTCAACACGCTGGTGAACGTCCGCAGGTTCTCGATGTGTTCCGGAGCGTAGATCGTCTTGAACTCAGTCTTGATGCAGGCCGCCAGCGGGAATGTTTCCAGGCGTTTGGCCCGGAACAGGTCGCCAATCTCTTCAGCCAAGGCAAGCAGAGGATCGAACGAGGCGTTCTGCTCGTTGCCCGGCTTCTTTTGGATGGCCACATCAATGGCAACGTCCTGCTGGGACTGCGACCGTGAGGCCGACGCATTCACCACGCTGCTGGGAACGACCGTCACTTTGAGCGTCTTGAGGTCCGCCACTTCCGCGCGAGGCAGGTAGGCCCGCGTGGCAGCGACCGACTGGCTCAACGTCGCGGCATTCAGAGTCGCGACCACGGCATCGGCAATCTGGGTAATGACAGGCATCAGGTCTCGACCGCTCCCACATGTTTGGTATTGATCCGTAACGTCATCCGATACGGATCGGAGTATCGCCAGTCGAGGACTTCGAACTCGCGGGGGCCTTCACGGATCAGGTCTCCCCGCAGTGGCTCACTGACCTGACCGCCGAGGACGAGATCAGCGGTCAGGATCAGGTAATCGCGGTCGGTGTATTCGATCTGCACCACATGGCCATCATCGGCCTCATACTTCGTCCGCCCGATCGTGGCCGGAACAGCAATCTGTTCGTCATTTCTGACGTACGTCACGGTTGTCGTGAGATGCTTCGTCCGCTGCGACTCCAACCAGGCAGCCCCCTGGGCCAGCAGATCAGCCATTACTGGCTCATCCGCATGCGGACCGTCGTGTCCGTGGTCGCAGCCGCCTTGGTCACCTTGCCGATCAGCTTATTGCCCGTAGCGGTCGTGGTGACGATGTTGTTGGTGTCATCCCAATACAAGATCGTGCCGACCGTGTAGGCGACGTTGGTCGCCTTCAGGAAGTCATAGACCCCGGTGACAGCCAACGCCCCTGGTTCATTCGCAGCCAGCGGTCGGCAGGCGACACCGACCAGGTCACCCTGGACGACCACGTCCCCCACAGCGACCGCACTGGTCGGCGTGAAATCGATATTGGCACCTTCGTGAGCAAACGTGGCTTGTGGCATGATTTAGTCGAGAGTCGGGAGGGAAGAGTCTGGAGCAGGAGGATTACAAGTTGGTGAGGACGGGAGTTCCAGACTCTGGACTCCCGTCTCCCAACCATGGACTACGCTTCGCCTTTGGCTTTCAATCCGCCCCTCGGGTCTTGCAAGGCGACGCCGAAGTCGTGGTAACCTCGCATCTTGATCCCCAACTGGTTGAAGTCCGCCTCAGCGGTTTCGATCGTGGGTGACTCCTGACCATTCAGGAACGCCACTTCGATCACCGGCAGATCGACGGCTTCCGCCAGCAGATACCACGCCTTCGACGAATTGCCCGTGTACTGTGCGTTCGCCAAGTAACGGGAGACTTCGACACGGAACCGTCCGACGTGCGGGTTACCGATCGGGATCTTGGAGTTCGCTGTCGTGTCGCGGAGTTCGAGGGATTTGTAGAGCTGGGTGCCGATGGCGTTGAGAGCGGTCGGGACCAGGATGATGGCAGGCATGATGCCGATCGGTTTGCCATCGCCGTCGACCTGATCATTGAACATCACGTCGGCTTTGGTCAGGCCATCGATCGTCAGGACGGTATCCACTCCCGCCACGTAGTTCTTGTTCCCAGCGGCGAAGAACGCGGCGTTGTTCAGGAACGTCGTCCAGAACACATCGTTGATCTTCAGGCCCGAGCCGCGACCAAGCTTACGGGGCACCGTCGTGATCGCGTTCAGGTCATCATTGATGATGTCCCGCCGATCGATCGACAACACCAGACCGTAGGTGTCGGCCTTGTTCGTGTAGACTTCCTGGCCGAGCGAACCCTGCTTGATCTCGCCACCGGGCTGGACCTGTTCGTACTGGTCTTTGCCGATCAG
>JANPCU010000038.1:0-56771 GCA_031431195.1 Planctomycetota bacterium
CTCTGGAAACCTTGAGGGCAGCATGGTTATGCCGCTGCCAGCGACCGTGCCCACGATGAAAGTGGAACAGATGCCATCGACAGTCGACATCGATCCCCAGCCCCCAATTCTCCCACACCCGATTCCCGTCAAACCGGAACGCCTTGTTCTGCCGAGGCGTCCACTCCTTCTGCTGCCCTCTATGAGGTTCGACAACCTTCGGCGTACTACCACCCATCCGCAACCGAATCCGCTCCGTCACCCGAACACGCTCTGCCCAGGCACAGGCTTCCTCCACCAGTTCGTCAACTGTGAAGCTCGCCGCATCCACCTGCACGATCCGAGCCAACCGCACCCAGGCCGCAAGGCCCTTCCCCGGCGGCTCAAACCCCTCCACCCGCAACCGAGCATTCAACTCCGGCAAACATGCCTCACGCAACGAGTATTCCAGCGGTGACGAGGAACTCACTGTGCAGGCCGACTCGGTGAACGAGTCTGTGGACTGGAAATCAGCGGGCCGAATCGCCTCGACACGGTATGCGGCGGAACGGGGCGACTTCCACGGGATGGCGGGAAATTCGAGTGTAGGCATGCGACACCTGCGACAAATGGCTCCAATCGCCATAAGTGTACGGGCGTACAAAGCCCCTTGCAAGTGATATCTGCTTCGATTTGAATAAGACAGATCCTAGCCAAAACTCAGATAGCACCGATGGAAGCAATGACCTGCAGAGATTTCGCTATGAGTCACTCACGGCCACGCAGCAACTTACGGTCCTTCGACCGGAGGCATCCGGAGATCATCTCTGCGTGCAGTCATCTCCATCCGCTGCACATGAGACCTTCTCTCGACAGTCCGTTAACTTGCCCTTGGTGAGGCTTGGTCGTGAGACTCCATCAACCGATCTCAGTGGTGTCGGGAATCGATAAACGTGGAAGACAGATTGCTCCTGTTGTCCTCGTGCGTTACTCTGAAGTGATGTCATGGCTTGTCTCACTTCTGATCTTGATCACGCTCACCTGCCCGGTGATGTGTCTAGATGACGTTGGATGTTGTGGTCAAAGCGATGACGGCATCGCGCGAGCTCAGAGCCCCGTGTGTTGCTCGCACTGCCTGCAACACCATTCTGAGAGTGCTCCCGAAGAGGGGATTCCGCCGCAACCCAGTCGGCCATGTACTTGTTCTTGCCTGTGTGGCGGGGCTGTGGTGGTGGAGTCAGTCAGTGTGCCGGATCTGCCCGGCGTGTGGTTCGTCATGGACCTGTGGGTACCGATGCTCACTGAGTGTATCGGTACAGAGAGTGTGCGGTGTGACTCCTTTAGATATGACCGGTGTCCAATCGCCGGGTATGCGCTACGGATTGTGGAATGCTCGCTGCGCTGTTGAGGCGGGTTGGAGCAGTGCTGTTTGACTGAGTCGATGCTGCCGCCCTGTGTGGCTGGCGCTCGGACTTTGTCTTCTCTCTCCCGAATCTCGCGAGGCGGAGTCCCGCCATGTTTTTTCGCTTACTCCCGTGGGAATACGGGATTCGCAACCTGTTTCGTCGACCGCTCCGCAGCGGCCTGACACTTCTGGCGCTCACCACAGTGACGCTGATGGTGTTGGTCGTCGTGGGGTTCGTGCGAGGATTGGAACGGTCACTGAAGGTCAGTGGTGATCCTCGGACGGCGATCGTGTTCTCGCTAGGGATGGGTGAGAATCTGGAGTATTCCTCGATCGAAATGGGGACCACCGACTTACTCGCGGCCAGTCTTCAAGGCGTTCAGGAACGCTATGGACGTAAGTACGCTTCGCCGGAGTTGTACCTCGGAACGAAGATTCGCCTCTCAGAAAACTCACCGGAGTCCCTCGGACTCGTCCGGGGTTTATTGCCAGCTGCCCTGCTGGTCCATCAGCAGGTGGAGATCATGGATGGTCAGTGGCCCCAGGCCGGGGAAGTGATGGTGGGTCGACTAGCCGCCACCAAGTTAGGAATCGCCAAACAGCAATTGGCGGTGGGGAGTACGTTGTGGTTTGAAGGCCGGAGTTGGCGCGTCTGTGGGATATTCTCCGCCGGAAGCGGAACTTTCGAATCAGAACTCTGGTGCCGACTCGATGACCTCCAGCAAACGCTGAAGCGACAGGATTTGAGTCTCGTGGCGATGACCTTGGGACCAACTGCCGACTTTCAAGATTTGAACTTATTCTGCAAGGAGCGGATTGATCTGGAGTTGCAGGCGATCCGGCAGACCGATTACTTCGCGACGCTCCGCCAGGACTACGCTCCCGTGCGCTGGCTGGCTTGGTTGGTCGTCTGCCTCATTGCAGGGGCGGGTGTATTCGTCGGTTTGAACACGATGTACGGATCGGTCGTGGGGCGGATTCGTGAACTCGCCACATTGCAAACGATCGGCTTCTCGCGTCGAGCAGCCATTCTGAGTGTGGTGCTGGAGGGAACTATCCTCGCGATGACCGGGGCGCTGATCGCCTCGGTCCTGGCCTATGCCTTGGCGAATGGGGCGGCTGTGCGATTCACCATGGGGGCGTTCGAGCTTCAGATCGACAGCCTCACGCTGTTGATCGGAAATGGAATTGCGTTGTGTTTGGGAGCGGGAGGTGCGTTGCCTCCCGCGATCAAGATCTTCCGGCTGTCCGTTGTGGACGGCCTCAAAGCGGTGTGAGTGCTTCGCCCTCGTGGGGAAGTTCGATCACCTGTCATGAAGGAGTCTGAGATGTTGTTGAAGACTGATTGGTTTCGAAGTGTGATGGCCTTGGCGATCGTGATGTGGGTGGGGTGCGGACAAGCACCGGCACCAAGGGTCACGGTTGCCACTGTCGCGTCTAAGTCCGGGGCACAGTATCTCCTAGCAGCGGAACCCGCAGCTGCGAAGAGCATTCTGCAAGTTCGCGAAGAGTCCCAGCAAGGGGACGAGGTCGTCCTCGTGGGGCGCATTGGCGGCGATGTGAATCCGTGGGTCGAGGGGCGGGCGGCGTTCTCGTTGGTTGACCTGTCGGCAAAAGCGTGCAGCGACATTCCGGGCGATAACTGCCCCACGCCTTGGGATTACTGCTGCGAAACGGACAAGCTGGTGAAGGGGAAGACCCTCATCAAGTTGGTCGGAGACGATGGCCAGCCAGTCGCGACGGATGCCCGACAGCTGCTGGGAGTCAAAGAACTCGACACGCTGGTGGTCCAAGGGAAGGCCCAGCGCGACGACAGCGGGAACTTGACGATTCTGGCGTCGAAGATCTTTGTGCGCCCCGCCGGAACATCGCCAGCCGCCGCCACTAAGCATGACCACGATCACGATCACGGTCACGACCATGAAGGCGATGATAAGACGAAGGCCGAAGCGGAGCCGGGCACCACCAGTCCGCCTGCCACGACCACCGAGTCCGCTCCCCAGAATTGATCAAGGCTGACACCATGTCTGCTCCTGTGAATCTGAAAGATCTGGCTGTGCGTCGCGACGCGGGGGGCGGAGGCTCACTTGCGCCGCGACGACACATTGTCTCGCGGTACATCTTGCCGGGGGCATTGGTACTGGGATTTCTCGCGCTGACCATCTGGTCGGCGCGAGATCACTGGTTGCCTCGCAAGTTGGTGACGGTCGTGCCAGTCCATGTCAGCTTGTCCGAGGTGCAAACTGCGGGAACACCGCTGTTCAAGGCGGCGGGCTGGATCGAGCCCCGGCCCACGCCCATTCGTGTGGCTGCGCTCGCATCGGGTGTCGTGGATCAGCTGTTGGTCGTCGAGGACCAATCCGTCGAACAGGGAGAGCCGATCGCGCGGCTGGTGGCCCGCGATGCGGAACTCGCCCTGCAACAGGCAATCGCCACGGAAGGGATGCGAAAAGCAGAGACGGAAGAGGCGCAGGCCACGTTGACGGCTGCTCGCACTAACTTGGAATTCCCGACTCAGTTGGAACTCCCACTGGCAGAAGCAGAGGTCGAATTGGCCACGCTCGAAACGGAGTTGACCAACCTGCCAAATCTGTTGAAGCGTGCGGAAGCGCGGCTACGACTGGCCGATGCCGACTGGCAGGCGAAGTCGGAAAACAAGCAATCGATTCAGGCCATCCTCGTGGTCCGCGCTCAGAGTGAACTCGACACCGCCCAATCGGAAGTCGACGAGTTGACCAAACGGCGACCGGCACTCGAACTGCAACGAGCGGCCCTTGTCCGCAAGCGAGCCGCCGCCTCCAAACGCCTGGAACTCAAGACCGACGAAACTCGTGCGGTCTCGGCGGCGATTGCCCACTTGGCCTCATTTGAAGCCCAGCGGCGCGAGGCCCAGTCACGAGTCGATGAAGCCCAGCTGCGACTTGAACGCATGACGATCCGCGCGCCGGTCAGTGGTCGTGTGCTGAACCTGATTGCGAATCCCGGCTCGCAACTGATGACCGGCCCCTCCCAGATGGAGGCCCGCGATAGCAACACGGTGGTCACGATGTACCAACCCGATCAGATGCAGGTGCGGGTCGATGTGCGCTTCGAGGACTTACCGCGCGTGGGTCGAGATCAGCCTGTCCAGGTCAAGAGCCCTGCCTTCCCCGAGGCGATCACGGGGCGCGTGCTGTTCCTGACCAGTTTTGCGAACGTGCAGAAAAACACGCTGGCGGTGAAGGTGTCGCTTGATGCACCGCCCTCAGTGCTGAAGCCCGAGATGCTGGTCGATGTGACGTTCTTGGCGATGGAGCAGCCGACTCAAGAATCTGGAGATAAGAGTCCTCCAGCCAGTGAGCAATACCGCTTGTTCCTGCCGCGATCGGTGGTGGACATCGGCCCAGACGGCAATTCCGTATGGGTGGCTGACCTTGCCCACCGAGTGGCACGCAGGCAAAGCGTTCAGCTGGGGGCCATGCAGACTGCCACTCTGCTCGAAATCTCGGGAGGACTCACAGCTGCCAGCCGCATTATCTCGGGTGGCCGCGAGAACCTGCGAGACGGAGATCGCATTGAGGTCCAAGGCGAGGATACCCAACTGGGAACAGGCGTGTCTGATGGCCAGTCCACTCCCGCGACACCTGCCCCTCACGAACAACATCCGGAGAAATAGCATGCCAGTTATCGAAGTCCGCGACGTGACCAAGCAGTTCATGAAAGGCTCGGAGACGATCACTCCGCTCCGGGATGCCAATCTCGAGATCGAGCGCGGTGAGTTCGTGTCGCTCATGGGGGCCAGCGGGACGGGGAAGTCGACGCTGTTGAATCTGATCGCCAGCATCGATCGCCCGACTTCCGGGACTATCGTGGTCAACGGGACCGACATCACCCGTCTGTCCCGCAGCAAGCTGGCCAACTGGCGCGCAGCCAACATTGGTTACGTGTTCCAGACGCACAACCTCGTTCCGGTGCTGACGGCGTATGAGAACATCGAACTCCCGTTGCTGCTCCTGCCACTCAACCGAGCCGAGCGACGCAAGCGAGTCGAGATTGCGTTGGGAGCCGTGGACCTGCTGGATCGGGCCAACCACTACCCTCGACAACTCTCGGGGGGGCAGGAACAGCGTGTGGGCATTGCCCGAGCGATTGTGGCTGACCCCACGGTTGTCGTCGCTGATGAACCGACCGGCGACCTCGATGAGACCACCTCGGGCCAGATTCTCGATCTCCTGCAACGTCTCAATCGAGAGCTGGGAACGACATTCCTGATGGTGACCCACGATCCCGACGCTGCGGCGATCGCCGGTCGTCGACTGCGGTTGGAACAGGGACGGTTAGTCGAAGTTGTGGGCCATGTGCCAGTTCCAGCGGCCTTGGAGGTCCAGTAATGTTCCGATTCTTGCCCTACTTGCTCAAGACACTGTGGCGACATCGCACGCGGACACTGCTCACTGTGAGTGGATCAGCTGTGGCGTTGTTTGTGTTCTCGTTCGTCCTCTCGGTGCAAGTGGGCCTGAAGCAACTGACCGAGCAGGATGACTCCGTCTTGATCGTGTTCCAGGCCAACAAGTTCTGCCCCGCGACGAGTCACTTGCCAGAGGATTATGAACTCAAGATTCGGGAGATTCCAGGTGTCAGCAATGTCGTGCCGATCCAGGTCTTCACAAACAACTGCCGCGCCAGCTTGGATGTAGTGGTGTTTTATGGGATTCCCGCCGAGCAGGTCCGGCAGGCCCGAGACTTCACGCTGCAATCGGGGAACTGGTCGGAATTTGAAACCCATCAAGACGCCGGGATCGTTGGTCAACGGCTCGCCACGCGGCGGAAGCTCAAGGCGGGTGACAAGTTCACTGTGGGGACGGTCAATGTCGCTGTGGCTGGGATCTTCACCAGTCGGAATCCGTCCGAAGAGGACTACGTCTATTGCCATCTGGGGTTCTTGCAACGCACACGGGGTCTGGACTTGGTGGGGACCGTGACGCAACACGAAGTGTTCCTGGCTCCTGGAGCTGATCCCGCGACAGTCGCAAGCGAGATTGATGAACGACTCAAAGGCGGAACCGTGCGGACCGACACTCGCACGAAGGGGGTGTTCCAAGCCTCCAGTCTGGCGGACCTGATCGATCTGATCGACTTGTCGAAATACCTGGGTTATGCCTGTTTGGGTTTGATGACGGTCCTCCTCTCGACAACGACCATCATGACGGTCGAGGACCGCGTCCAGCAACATGCGGTCCTTCAAACCCTAGGTGTCTCCACGGGGCGAATCTTTCGATTGGTCTTGGCGGAGTGCCTGCTGCTCAGCGTGCTGGGAGGCTTCATCGGCATATTCGCAGCCGCCGCCACGCTGCAATTGAGCGGGATGTCGATCGGGGCAGAAGCGGTCACGATCGCCTTCACGCCATCGCTCGAGGTCTTGATGACTGGTGCCGTGGTCACAGTGATGGTGGGCGTGATCGCGGGACTGGCCCCCGCGTGGCGGGCATCACGGGCTGAGATCGTCCCGGCACTTCGGTCGATCGGATGACGAACTGTGTCATACTGGATTGAGTGATCAAGTTGTGTCCACCGTTTGAGAGCAAATCACATGACCGAGAAGATGCGAATCGAGTTGACTCTCTTATTGCCTGGTGTGCCGGGTGCGCGTGATGCCTGTGTGACTCGACTCAGCGACTTGCTGATCGCAAAAGATGGGATTGCAGATGCACACATGGTGGACGCGGATGCCAATGTGCCGGGCCAGTTCTGTATCCATTTTGATCCAGACCGACTCTCGATCGGCGAGGTACGGAACTTGGCACATCGAGCCGGAGCGGAACTCGAACAGCGGTACGGTCACTTGCTGCTCAAGTCCGAACCGATGCATGCCAGACAGGCTCGCACGGTGGAAAGCCGACTCAGCCAAATCACAGGGGTGCTGGAAGCCGCAGTCTCTCCCACCGGCGAGATCCGGATGGAGTTTGATCGTCAGGCCACTGACGAAACACAGATCCGAACGGCATTGCGAGGGATCGATCTCCGCATCATCGACACGCCAGTCGTCATGCCCCCGTCCGCACCATCGGAATCGAGACACCAGCCTGGCGACGAAAAACATGACCATGACCGCCAGCATGGAGGACCGCTGGGCGAGAACACAGAGCTCATATTCTCAGCGATCTGTGGCGGTCTCCTACTGAGCGGATGGCTGCTCTCGTCGTTGACGAACGTTTCTGCATGGTGGCCGTGGAGCCTCTCGCTGGCAGCTTACTTTTTCGGCGGCTACTTCACGTTTCGAGAGGCCATTGAAAATGTGCGTGCCGGTCGTCTGGAAATTGATTTGCTGATGTTGGTCTCGGCGGTCGGCGCTGCCACGTTGGGTGAGTGGGCCGAAGGGGCACTGCTGCTGTTTCTCTTCAGTCTCGGACATGCGCTGGAACACTACGCGATGGGGCGGGCGAAACGGGCGATCGAAGCCCTGGCGGAACTCGCTCCTCAGACCGCAGTCGTGCGTCGAGCCGACAAGGCCCTCGAAGTGCCCGTAGAGCAGCTCGTCATCGGTGATGTGGTCATCGTCAAACCGAACGAGCGGATGCCTGCCGATGGGTTTGTCATCTTGGGGCAAGGCAGCGTCAACCAAGCCCCGATTACCGGCGAGAGTGTGCCGGTGGACAAACGGGCTGTCGACGATCCGCAGCTGGCCGCTGCAAATCCGGAGCGACTTGAACCGCAGTACCGTGTCTTTGCGGGAACGATCAATGGCAGCGGATCGCTGGAGATCCAGGTCACAAAGCTCGCAAGCGAGACGACCCTCGCCCGTGTGGTTCAAATGGTGAGCGAAGCCGAAACACAAAAATCGCCGACGCAGCGTTTCACCGACAAGTTCGAGAGTTATTTTGTTCCATCGGTCTTGGTGTTTGTGGTGCTACTGCTGTTTGCGGGGTTCGTGGTTGTCGAGCCATTCAGCCAGTCGTTTTATCGAGCGATGGCGGTCCTGGTCGCGGCCAGCCCCTGTGCTTTGGCGATCTCGACACCGAGTGCGGTCTTGAGTGGAGTGGCCCGTGCTGCTCGGGGCGGAGTGCTGGTGAAAGGCGGTGGTCCGCTGGAGAACTTGGGCCGCATCAATGCCATCGCCTTCGACAAGACTGGCACGCTGACGGAAGGCAAGCCCCGCCTCACCGATGTTGTCAGCTTTAATGGAATCTCCGAAGAGGATCTGCTGCGAGTGGCGATCGCCGTGGAAACACTCAGCGATCATCCACTGGCTGGGGCCGTCGTGCGCGACGGGAAAGAGCGGCTGAAGAGTGATGCCGTTGCAGTCGCTCAAGATGTGCAAAGCATCACGGGGCGTGGAGTCAAAGCGACCGTCGATGGGCAGACGGTTTACATTGGTAAAGAGAGCCTGTTCGCCGAAATCGAGGGACCATCTCTACCTGCTGAATTACTCGCGTCCGTCAAGACACTGAAGGCCAGCGGACGCACAACGATGATCGTCCTACGCGGGGAAGACTACCTCGGTGTACTCGGCTTGATGGACACCCCACGCCCGGCTGCCAAGAACGTCATCGCGAGACTGAGATCGCTGGGCATTCAGCGCATGCTCATGCTCTCGGGAGACAACCAACAGGTGGCCAGCGCCGTCGCCAAAGAGGTCGGCCTCGATGAAGCCTGGGGCGACTTGATGCCCGATGGCAAAGTCGAGGCGATCAAGAAGCTCAATGCCCAGGGCGGTGTGGCGATGGTCGGCGATGGCGTGAACGATGCCCCCGCGATGGCCAATGCGACCGTCGGAATCGCGATGGGTGCCGCGGGCTCCGATGTGGCCCTGGAGACAGCTGATGTGGCGTTGATGGCCGATGACCTGAACCACCTTCCGTTTGCGGTCGGGCTGAGCCGACAAACGAGTCGCATCATCCGACAGAACCTCTGGATCAGCCTCGGCATGGTCGCGTTCCTCGTACCGGCCACCGTACTCGGACTCCGCCTCGGTCCCGCTGTCGTGCTGCACGAAGGCTCGACGCTGCTGGTCGTCTTCAACGCTCTTCGGCTGTTGGCGTATCGAGACGAGTGAGTCGAGAGGAGGCAATCGATGTCAATCTTGCATTTGCTGTGCTATTGATGACAAAAACGATCGATGTGATGGCGCTCGATTCGCTTGAAACGCCGGGGAACTGGGATGAATCCAGCGAATTGAGAATTGATTCGCATTTTGCAACTTTCGGCACACTCGTTGCACATACTTCAAGTTCGGACGCCCAATGATGGTCGTCAGCCAGTTCCAGGGAATCCACTCAAAGGGAACCAGAATGTCACGCTTCATCCTCTCGGCGTTTGCGATCGTTGGTGTGTTGGCCCTCAGTTCCGGATCTGCGTTCGCGCAGCACGGCCATCATGGGGGTGGCCATTACGGGGGTGGGCATACCGTGAGTCACGGGGGCGGGCATTACGGCGGCGGGCACGCTTACAGTCACAGCGGGAGTCATTACGGGGGTGCCCATTACGGCGGCCAAGTCTATTCGACTCCGAACTACAGCTACGCACCTCAGTACGCCTCGGTGGCGTCCCCCAGTTGCGGTTCGAGTTACCAGTCGTACGCTCCGGCCTATCAGAGTTACGCTCCTTCGTACCAGAGTTACGCACCGGCGTACAACTCTGGACACGTTTATCACAACACCAGTCACTACGACTACCACGCCCCCTCGGTGCAAGTCCACGGGAATCACTTGCACGCCACTTCCGGCCATTACGACCACCACAGCACGGGACATCATCACTAAAAGTGGTGTGCGACCCGAGGTTTGCAGGCCATGACCTGCTCAGGTCATTGGCCGAATTCTGAACGGGGAGGGGATTGTGTTCCAATCCCCGCGTGCGCATACTCACACTCAAGTGGCGATAGCGAATTCGATCTTCCGCAGAAAGAACGCCTCATCGCAAATGCAGCTTTTTTGGGGTCAACCAATGAAGACGGCTTTCGCAATTCCCGTGTTGGCGATCGGTGCGATGCTCTATGCAGCACCCGTATTCGCTCAGCATCATCATCACGGTCACAACCAAGCCCATTCGTGGCACCAAAACCATGTGATCGTCGATCCACAGGGACATCATGTGACGAGTCACCACGATGACTATCACCATGTGATCCCGTCCCATCACGATCATCACGGAACCTTCTACACCCACAATGATACGCACTATTACTACGAAGCGGCTCCAGTGGCATATCGTCCGGGAGTCCAAGTCGCCATGCGGCCCGCAGCTCCCGTTCAGCCACGAGCCGTCGAGTTCGGAGGCTTCTCTCACGTCGACGACCTCTCAGCCCGGTTGGAGTCGCTGTCGAATGAGTTCTGTCTGGACCTGCACTTCAACTATCAGCACAACCCCGGATTTGCGGAAACCTATCGCGAAGCCTATCAGATCCTTCGGGCCGCAAAGTCCGCGCATGCCAATGAGCATCAGGGTGATAAGGCAGCTCTCGCCCGAACTCTGGCTGATCTGGACCCACTCTTTCATCATGTGGAAGAGGATGTCACCGGCTGGTCGCGGGATCACCATCGCCAAATTGGAAACCTCGGGATCATCGACAAGATGACCCAGATGGAAGACTTGATCCACCATCTGCTGCACGATGTGGGGATTCGTCCCACGCATGATGGCGGCCACGGTCAGGCCCCACCTCCTGGCGGCGGAATTGAGATCGCACCTCCACCGGCTCCGTAGTGTCTTGGCGAACTCTTTTGAATAGAATCCAGTCCCCGACATCAATCTTACGATGGGTGTCGGGGATTATTCCATGATGCCCTCCCACCATGTCTGCCGAGGCATGGACCAATTCAGTTCACCTCCGGAGACATGAAATGCTTGTTCGCAACTTGATCCTCACACTGGCAGTTTGCGCGGGGCTGGCCGCAACAGTCTTCGCCCAGCACCATCATGACAGTCATGCCCACCGCACTCCGTGGCACAAGAGCCATGTCATCGTCGACCCGCATGGACACCATGTGACCGAGCATCACGACGACTACCATCACGTCATCCCGCCTCAGCAGCATAATCACGGGACGTACTACACCAACAACGATACGCACTATTACTATCAGGCACCGCCGGTCGTCTATCGTCCCGGAACGCGTGTGGCCCAGCGTCCCGCGAAGCCGGTCCAACCGACTGCTGTCGAATTTGGCGGCTTCTCGCATGTCGATGACCTCTCCGGGCGGCTCGCGACAATGGCCAATGAGTTGTGCCTCGAACTCCATCACAACTATGGGCACAATCCCGGTTTCGCTCCGATTTACGCCGAGGCATACCAGATTCTCGATGCGGCCAAATACGCCCATAGTAAGGAACATCAAGGGGACCGGGCTGGCTTGGCTCGCACCCTGGGTGGTCTGGACCCGCTGTTCCACCATGTGCAGGAAGAAATGGCGGCCTGGAATCGAAATGAGCGCAAGACGATTGGGCAGCTGAGCATCGACGACAAGCTCCAGCAAATGGAAGCCCTGCTGCACCACACGCTGTTCGATGTGGGCGTTAAGCCCCAGCATGACGAACACTCGGAACAGGCCCCACTTCCCGACGGCAGCGGCGTGGAACAAGCTCCTCCACCCGGAACGCTGCAAGCTCCTCGCCCGTAAGTTTTCGACATTCAACTCCTGGATACACAAACACCCCAGATTCGCCTCCGGGGTGTTTGTTTTGTCAGAAGTGAATTCTCACTTCGGCCCGAGCATGATGATCGCCATTCCCACCAGGCAGAACCCGACTCCGATCCAGTCCGAGGTGTGAGGGCGAATCCCATCCACAGCCCACAGCCACCCCAAAGCGACTGTGATGTAGACCCCGCCGTACGCAGCGTATACTCGGCCCGACGCTTCCGGATGAATCGTTAAGAGCCACGCAAACAGAGCCAAACTGAGGGCTGCGGGGCACAGCAGCCACGGGGATTGTCCCTTTCGTAGCCACAAGTAAGGCAGATAGCACCCCGTGATTTCTGCAAGGGCGGTGACCACAAACAGCCCCCCGGTTTGGGCCAGTTGTTTCAGTACCGAGGTCGTCGTCGCTGGATCAGGCATCATTCAACACTCCCTCTCTCGACTCGGGCGGGGCGGCGTCCACCAGTCGAGTCTCTCGGCGGGTCATTCAGGAAACAAGATGGTACGTTGCCAGCGGACATCGCGTGGGAGTGATTGGCCCGCAGTGGGTTCTATTTGGACATCCTCTCGCGGCAAGCGGGCGAGAACTTCATCATAGTATATTTTCAGTGATTCCCGACGCAGAATCGTGCGGTCTCCATGCGCGATGGGGGCGAGGAACTCCACGCGGGGATGTTCGTTCGTATTGAGTCGCACGCCCGAACGACGAGGCCAGTCGCCCAGCCACAGTTCGTAGAGCGCAGCTGAGTCCGTCAGCAGAGAGTCCGCGAACTGGCGAGTCTCTTTGAGTCTGCTCAACCTCTCGTCCACATCCGGACCCGAGATCGAGAGTGGTATCGCACTGCCGACGAGAGCCACGATCGGTCGGTTCGAGCTAAGGTGGCCCCACCAGAGCGTGGTGTGTGGGAACACCTCGGCCATGCTATCGGCGATCAGCTCGAGCTCACGCGGGCTGACTTGGTAGAGGGCCAGCCACTGGCAGAATATCCCACCTGGACGCAGGCGTTGTTGTGCCGCTTGGTAGTGTTCGACTGCGTACAGATACCCTGTCGAACTCTCCCACGGGACGAACAGATCGGCCACGATCACGTCGAACTGCCGATCGGTGGTTGCCAGATAATGCCGTGCGTCGTCGACCCGCACATCGACTTTCGGGTGATCGACGACGCCTCCATTGCCTGCACTCAGCATCCGGGCGGCATCGACCACTTCCGGGATCAACTCCAGCACCGTCGTCCGTTGGACTTCGGGATGCGGCAGCGTTCCCGCAGCGGTGAGTCCGGTCCCCAGACCGAGGCACAAAACCTCGCGAGGATGGGGATGGAGCAACAGGGGTAAATGCGATTGCCTCTGCTCGCGCGAGGTATCTTCACCCGTTGAGCCATAGCTGTAGTGGCGGTTCTGGCGGATGCGAAGTACGCCGTCGCGGTCATCGCGAGTGACATCGATCCAGCCATAATCGGTCTCCCACCGCCGCACCAATTGCTCATGCGGGAGAGGTGTCATCCACGACTCAATCAGCGGACCGGCGTGCGAGAGCCTCGCGGTTCCGGGCCACAGCGGGAGTGTACTCACGCAAACACCAACTCCCAGCATCAGCCATCCCCAGTGCCGAGTACGAACGCCCCGGAGCAATGGCAAGATCGCGAACAGCCCCGCCACCACGCCGAACGACATCCACAATCCCACGATTGGCAAGATGACGAAACTGGAACACAGCGATCCTGCCGCACCTGCTAATGTGTTGACCATCGTCAAGTCGCCCACATCCCGGCCCGCATCGTGTCGAGACTGACTCAGCAGAGACCAAGTCGCTGGAAGCATGACCCCGAGAGCGGTCGCGGTCGGTAGCATGACAATTGCAGCCAACCCAGCAACTCGTCCGACGTAACCGGCAAACGACTCTCCCAGCGGAAAGTATTCGAGCCGCGTCCACCCCATGAACAGCATCACCGATATCGGAATCAACAGCCCGCCGATAACCGCCGCAGAGTGAATGACCTGTTCCGCATTGAACCGCTTAACCAGCCATGCCGAAAGGAGAGATCCGAGGGCCAGTCCCAGTAAGAACACCGCGATGACCATCGCAAACGTGTGCGTGCTGTTGTGCAACACCAGCGAAAAGAGTCGTGTATACAACACTTCCGAGGCGAGCGTCCCAAACCCGGAGATGGCAGCATAGATAGTCGGGAGACGGGGGGCGGAAGTGGAGAGAAAGAGAGGAGAGAGGTTTGGGAGTGCTGAGGCTTCTCGGGTGATCGGCTCTCGACTCCCGATCTCATACCTTCTGCTCAGTCCCCATGCGGCACACGCACACAATGCCGAAAATCCGGCAGCCAGATAGCTACTCGATTGCACTCCCACGATGACCAGAAGCACTGTGGCGGTCGCGATGACCCCCAGGAGTGCCCCGATGGTGTTCCAAGCGTACGCCACTGCAATCCGGGACGAGGACTGCTTGTCTCGATCAAGATACTGGGCCAGGAACGGGAGCGTCGCACCGAGCGCACAAGTTGCTGGTCCCAACAGTAGGACCGTGAACAGGCCGCGAGCAACGAGTTGTCCAGCTCCGGACTCCGCTTGCAGCCACGGGCGAAGCCAGCTCACCTCGGCAAGAGCGAGTAGCAGCGGAATCACGCAGGCCCATCCAGCGACGACCACTTCGCATAGGGCGTAACCGATCAACGGATGCACCCGCTTCGCACAACGGCCACCGAGCGAGTAGCCCCCCGCCATACCGAGAAAATAACTCGCCAGCACGAGGGCGGCCACCTGCGTCGTGTGGCCAAACAACACACCGATTTGCCGTGTCCAGGAGATCTCGTAGACCAGGGCTGCAATGCCGGAGAGAAAGACCAGTACGTATAGCCAGAACGAAGACCGCACCACACGAGGGAGTTCTAACTCAGTGTGTGGCACGGTCTCTGACATTCATTGATCAAGATCACGATTGCGGGGGAACAATTCTTTGCGAGGACTACTTCGCGTGGTCATGGCCATGCTCGGCGTGGTCTTCGGCGGGAATCGCGCCGGAGTAGGGCGTATCCCCGATCGTGATGTTCAGTTTCGCTCCGGCGGCGGCTTCGTGCAGGTGCTCAGCCAGCTCCTTGTCGGTCAGCGTGAACCGTGAGGTCTGACCAGCCGGATTGCCCTCTTCCGGCTGGGCGGCGAGCTTGAACTGTTCGGGGGTGTCGCCGTGCTTGAGGTTGATGACCGCTTCGGTGGCGGATGTCGTGACGGACTTCTCGGCATGGCTGTCAAGCAAGTAGAGAGTGACGGCCCCGGTCGCATCATCGTGAACGACCTCGGCATGGTACTCCTCGTTTCCGAGTTCAATCAGCGGACCGTGGTGCGGTCCTTCTGTGGCATGTGCATGGGCGGCATGGTCGTCAGCTCCATCCACTGTGTTTGGCGGAGCGACGGACACGGGGGCACCAGACGCAGGAGCCGGTGCTGTTTCGGTCCTATTACAGCCCACAAAGCACAAACCGATGCAGAGAGAAACGGGAATCAGTGAGGAGCGAAGCATCGAGATTTCCTTGAGGAGAGAGGAGGGAGGGTTCAATGTTACTTGACTGGGACTGTGATCAGCTCGACAGCTTCACCGGCGTTTTCGGGGAGGACAATTCGAAATCGCAGAGTCAGCTGCTTGATGGTTCCGGGAATCATCAAGCTCCCTTGAGCATAATGGGCGGGTTCCTCCGGAGTGGCGGGCTCATAGGTCGTCGCGACTTCCGCGACCAGTTCCGTTTGCCCATCGTCACCCAGCAAGGCATTGAACACGCGGGCGTCGGCGATGTCCTTTCCGTTCCGGGAGATGCTGACGGCGGGTTCGCATTTAGTCCCGGCATGGAGGTCGGTTCCGTGATGGCCCAACTGAATCTGGTAGCCGTGAACTTCGATCTTCTTCCGCCAGACTAAAGCGTCATCACCCTCGTGAACATGACCATGTTTAGCATGGTCCTCAACAGGAATTGCCCCCGAGTAAGGAGTGTCTCCGATCGTGATGTTGAGTTTGGCTGCCGTTGCGGCATCGTCCAGATGACCAGCCAGCTCCTTGTCAGTCAACGAGAACCGCGAGGTTTGACCTGTCGGGTTGCCGTCTTCCGGCTGGGCGAACAGCTTGTACTGTTCAGGGGTGTCGCCGTGCTTGAGGTTGATGATCACCTCAGTAGCGCTCGTCGTGACAGTTTTCTCCGCATGTCCATCCATCAAGTAGATCGTGACAATGCCGGTTGTATCATCGTGGATGATCTCCGCGTGGTACTCTTCATTTCCGAGTTCCACAAGCACTCCGTGGTGCGGTCCTTCCGTTGGGTGTCCATGCTCATCGTGGCCATGTCCGTGGTCGTCGGCTCCCCTGACAGAGGTTGGAGAGCCAGCTGGAACTCCTCCATCAGAGGGAACTGGTGCTGAACCAGTGCAACCGGCGAGACAAAACCCCAGCGCGACGGACAGTCGCATCAGCGCAGTGTTTTTCATAGCAACCTCAAGAGGGAGTTGATGAACGGAGAGGAGACTTTGAGAACTGCATTCGACTCAGTGAGCGTGTTTGGTTTCGAAGCCGTGTTCCTTGAGCCAACCTTGCCACTGATCCGCCTTGGCGTGATTGGCAACATGAACAGTCACCCAGGTCGGACAACGATACGAGATGTCGGCGTGGTCGCCGTGGGACTCATTCTTGACGGCACAACCCATTTTCTGAAGCGAATGGACGAATGACTTCGAGTCCTTCATTTGCGGTCCGGTCAAGTGGACTGTCTTCCAGTCCACAAGCCGCAGTTGGATGGTTTCGTCGCCGTGCATGAATGACTCATCCACATGCACGTGATGCGTGTCGAAACCGGAACCCTTCAGCCAACCGCCCCACTGTTCGGCCAACTTGTGGTCCGCAACTTTCATTTCTTTCCAGGTGGGGCTGCGGTAGATAACATCGATGTGTCCATCGTGCTTGTCCTGCTTCACTTCGCAGCCGAGCTTCTTGATGGCCTGGAAGTGTTGGGCGGCCTTCTCGGCATCCTCGAAATGCTGCTCGTGCCAGTCGGCTAAACGAAAGGCGACGACTTCGGGGTGGTCGTGGCCTTCATGTTCGTGGCTGTGATCGTGTTCGGCCTCTTGGGCTGGGAGAACGCTGGCACCTGTCAAAGCCAGACAAACCAGACAGACCGAGGAGAGAGTGAGAACGTGTGATCGTAACATGGGATTGTTCCTTTCAGGGAACGGGGAGAGTGTTTTAATGCGAGGTCGCAGGTTGAGTCGACAGTGCAGGAGTCGGACGCACCGCGAGGTGCTCCTCTTCCAGTTCCACTTCCTCATGCGATTCCCGTACCACGCGTTCGGCGGCTCGCAGACCGAAGAGCCAGAACAGTGCTGGGTGAACGAAGAAGTCGAGTAGCGTGGAACTGATGACGCCGCCGAGAATGACGGTGGCGACCGGGTAGAGGATCTCTTTGCCGGGCTGGTCGGCAGCGAGGACGAGCGGGATCAGACCGATCCCAGCTGTGAGTGCGGTCATCAACACGGGAGCCAGTCGTTCGAGACCGGCACGCACGATCATGTCTTTCGACCACGTTTCTCCTTCGTATTTCACGAGGTGCAAGTAGTGATTCAGCAGCAGAATCCCATTGCGAGACGCGATCCCGGCCAGCGAGATGAAGCCGACCATCGCAGCGATCGTCAGCGTCTGGTGTGTCAGCACGAGGGCTGCCACGGAGCCGATGAACGCCATGGGGAGAGCGGCCATGACTTGCAATGACAAATTGACCGACTTGAACATCGTGAACAGCACCAGAAAGACACCTAGCATCGCCACCAGGAACAGAATGCCCAAGAGTCGCGACGCCTTCTGCTGAGCTTCGAACTGCCCGGCGAATTCGATGTAGTAGCCCGGTGGCAGTGTCGCTTGCAGAGCTTTCAATCGCAGCTGTATGTCTTGCACGACATCGACCACGCCGCGGTCCGACACGTTGCACTGCACCACAATCCGGCGGCGGACATTCTCGCGATTGATCGCGTTCGGTCCACCCGATTCGTAGATCTTCGCGAGCGATTGCAACGGCACTTTGCCACCTCCGGGCAGATCAATCGTCAATCGGCGTAGTCCTTCGATATCTTCGCGAGCGTGTTTCTCCAGACGCAAAACCAAGTCAAAGGTTCGCTGACCTTGCAGGATCTCGGAGACGGTCACACCGTTCATGGCGGTCTCGATAAAGTCGTTCACTTCCACCGCACTGATGCCGTGCAGCAGCAACTGGTCTCGATCGAGCTCAATCCGCAGCTGGGGAATGTTCGTCTGCTGTTCGACGATCAAGTCTTTGACCCCTCGGATGCCCTCAATGTCGGCTTTGACCTGCTCCGCTTTGTTCCGCAGCATGTCGAGGTCGTCGCCGAATATCTTGATCCCGATCTGCGCTTTGACCCCTGAGAGCATGTGCGAGATCAAGTGTGAGATCGGCTGTTCGACGGCGGAGACGACACCGGGGATTTCGGCCATCGTCTCACGCAGTGCCGTCAGTTGGGCTTCACGATTGCGAGGCGACTTCGGATCAAGTTCCAGAATGTACTCGCTCGCACTGACCGGCTCCGCGTGTTCATCCAGTTCGGACCGACCAGTGCGGCGAACAAAGGCGGTGATGTCGGGGTTCTGCGTTAGTCGATCCTCGATGGTCTTGTTGATCTTGATGCACTGCTCCAGCGATGTCCCCGAGGGCAGCAGAACATTCAGCTGGATCGCTCCTTCGTTGAATGGCGGAAGGAAGTCACGATCGAGTCGCGAGACACACAGTCCCGCGAAGGCGACTCCCAGAATCACGGCGATCAGATTGAATCGCGGGAAGGCCAAACTGAAGCGGATGACTTTGTCAGCTCCCCACTTCAGAACACGCAGCAGCGGGCCATCCTGGGCATGGGCGGTTCCCTTCTCGAAACCGAGGAACCAGTACGACAGAACCGGGGTGACAGTCAGAGAGACGATTAGCGAAGAGAAGATCGAGACAACGTAGGCGATGCCCAGCGGAGTGAAGAGGCGGCCTTCCATGCCTTCCAAGGCGAAGAGTGGAACAAACACCAGACAGACGATCATCGTGCTGAAGACGATCGAGTTGCGAACCTCGGTGCTGGCACGGAAAACGACCAGCAAGGGGTTCAACGGCTCGGGCTTGAGGCGGTTCTCCTGAAGTCGGCGATGAATGTTCTCGACGTCGACGATGGCATCATCCACCAGTTCTCCAATCGCCACGGCCAGTCCGCCGAGGGTCATCGTATTGATCGACATGCCGGTAATCTTGAACACGATCGCGGTCATCACCAGCGACAGCGGGATGGCAGTCAGCGTGATGAATGTCGTGCGGAAGTTCATGAGGAACAGGAACAGAATGATCACCACCAGAATCCCGCCATCGCGAAGAGCCTCGATGACATTATGAATGGCTCGATCGATGAACGAACTCTGGGAGTACATCGGAGCGATACGGATGTCTTTCGGAAGCGCGGGGCGGAGATCCTCGACAGCTGCGAGGATTCGCTCCGTAATCAGACGCGTGTCCGCTCCCGGTTGCTTGGCAATCGTGAACACGACCGAAGCTCCGCCGGAGAACGTGCCGTCCGGTTGCCGCATGTAGGAACCGCTGTCGCCTCGCTTACTTTGCGGGGCTTCCGCGACGCGAGCCACCTGAGCCAGAGCGATGGACCGGCCACCGCGATTCGCCACGACGACCTTGTTCAGATCGTCGATGGATTGAATGCGTCCCAGCCCTCGAACCAGCAGTTCATTCGGCCCCTGCTGGTCGAGATAGCCTCCGGTGGCGTTCTCGTTGCTGTTCTGAAGAGCGACGCGAATCTCGGCCAGAGTGACACCAAACCGAGTCAGTGACTCCGGCTCGATCAAGACTTGATACTGCTTACGACCGCCCCCCATCGTGAAGACTTGCGCCACACCGGGGATCGTCAGCAGCCGCTGCCGGATCACCCAGTCGGCCTGTGTGCGGAGTTCAATCGGGTCGGTCTTGTTACCATCACTCCACATCCCGAGCACCAGGATCTGCCCCATGATCGACGAGATCGGAGCGAGCTGCGGACGGACTCCCTCCGGCATCCAATCGGCGACGACCGCGAGACGTTCAGCCACGATCTGTCGATCGATGTAGATGTCGGTCCCGAAGTCGAACTCGACATACACCACCGAGAGTCCGATCCCCGAAGTGCTGCGGACGGCCTGCACTCCGTTGGCTCCGTTGAGAGCCGTCTCTAACGGAAAGGTAATCCGTGTCTCGACCTCCTCCGGTGCCAACCCCGGTGCCTCGACCATCACGACCACACGGGGCCGGTCCAGATCCGGAAACACATCGATCGGCATCTTGAGTGCGACATATGTCCCATACCCGGTCAGGAATAGAGCCACTGCCAACGTCAGCAGACGTTGATGAAGTGCAAAGCGAATGATGGCGTTGAGCATGGTGAGTCGGGAGTCAGAGGTCGGGAGTCGTGAGCAGTGGGAAGAGGCATGTCCGCCGTCAACTGGTGGATGGCCCCCAAGCCATCCAGGCACCAATCGTGGCTGAGGCCAGCACAATGCCTAGACCGATTGCGGCTCCGAAACTCAATTGCCAGCGTTCCGCGAACGCCAACGGGATAAAGAACGGCAGCCCCAACGGGACCAAGATCAATGTCTCCCTGGCCATGCGGGAGAGTTGCGGCAGATTCCGGTGTTCGAACCATCCCAAAGAAAAGGCGAGAATGCTGGTCAGTGGTAACGACAACAGGAGTGCGCCCCAGCGCGGTGAGCGCTGTCCGACCTGGGACACTGCCACGATGATCAAGGCTGTCACTACGATTTTGAGGACGGTGTTCCACATGTCTGTCTCCTGAAAAATCCTGACCTAGTGTGAGTGCCCCGCATGAGGATCAATGGCCCCACCCGACTTGTTCTTGACGGCCATCTGCAACTGGTGCGCGCCTCGCTGGGCGACAACGTCGCCGGGGAACAGGGCTCCATCATTCGCCACCACCACGGAGGTTTGGTCTCGATGGAGTACATGCACGGCGATGCGGTCGAAGCGTTGTTTTCCCTTTCGCTGGAACACGAACGACTCAGCCCCCTCGTTCGCCACCGCATCGAGCGGTAACACGATCTGGTTGGGCATCTCTTCCACGGGAACTCGAAGTTGCAGGCGTTGCCCCGGCTTGAACCGCCAAGTCAGAAACCGGCGTCCTGCGGCGTTCTTTGTATCGCGAAGAATCTCGTTGGGCAGATCGACATAGAACTTCAGTGTGCGAGTTTCCGGGTCGATCTCGCTGGCGACGAATGAGAGCGTCAACTCATCCAACGTCCCTCCTCCAGGGAGTAGGGCTGTGATTTTCCAGGCGGCGGTGGCAGCCTTGTTAATCGCCTCGACATCCTGCTCAAAGGCCAGCCCCTCGACATAGAGCTGGCTGTAGTCGGCCAGCACGCACAGCTGCCCTCCCTGCTCCACAGATTGGCCACGCTGAACCTTGAGCGATTCAACCACCAGTGGAACATTCTGGGCAACGGGAGCCTTCTCCGGTTCGGTGGTCTGGTCACTGTTTGCCTCTTGATTCACGATCAGAGCAATCGGTTGGAGTTTGGGATGACTGGTGAGTTCCAACTCGCCGGACTCCTGCTGCGCCGAGGGGGCCGCGATGGTCAGTTCACTCAACAGCCGACGATCTTTCGCGATCTGCTCGATCTGCCGTGCAGACAAACCATGCAACCGTAGCGCCTCGCGCTGTGCTCCAAGAAATGCCTCCAGCTTCTCTTTGGCGTACTTCCGTTCAAGCAGTGACTTACCGGAGATGGCTCCGGTTTCGGACACCCCTTGAAGCCGGGCGATCTCGCGATTTTCGACATCGAGTTCGCCAAGTGACCTCACGAACTCGGTCTGCGTCTGCACCAGGTCTTCATGTGTCAACCGAATCCGAAAGAGCCGCTGTCCCGGCTCCACAGCTGAGCCCTCGACGGCGGTCACCTCGGTGATGACTCCCGTCATGGGTGTCGAGATCTGCGTCAGCGTCTGACCCGGACGCTCCACGATGATCGCCGGAACGCTGATCGTTTTCCGGTACGTCTGGAGTTCAATCGGACGTACGGTGTCCGAGGTCAGGCCGAGGTTTTTCATGGCCTCGGGCGAGAGATCCAGAAACGCCGCCGCCGTCGCCGAAGCCGCCGGTGCGTCTGCATGCTCTTCATGAGCTGCCTCTCCGGGAGCCGCTTTCCGATTCGTAACGCGATCCACCAACCCGTTGACCGCTGGCCACCAGCGGCTCCAGGACAGCCCTGCTACGACCAGCACGACGATGGTCGCAATTGTGGCGACCCGACCGGAGAGAAGGAGTGCGAGCAAGCGTTTCATGATGGGCGACTTCTTTCGGGAACCAAGAATCAGTAGGACGAGGCGGCTGACCGATTAAGCGGCTTCACTGGCTGCGAGACTGGGAGAAGAACTGTCCTGGATTTCCCCGTTCACCAATCGCAATTGGCGACGTGAGCGAGCTGCGGCTCCAGGGTCATGTGTGACCATCACAATCGTGCGTCCCTCTTGGATGAACTGGTCAAACAAAGTGAGGACCATCTCGCGGCTAGTGGGATCGAGGTTACCGGTCGGTTCATCCGCCAGGATGATTCGCGGATTGTTGGCAAGTGTTCGTGCGAGGGCAACACGTTGCTGTTGCCCAGTGCTGAGTTCGCAGGGCTTATGGTCGAGGCGATCGGCCAAGCCAACCTGCCTCAACAACTCGGTCGCCCGTTCACGTTGTTCTTCCCTCGGCACCCCCGCGAGGTAGAGCGGCACTTGGACGTTCTCAAGGGCAGTGAGGTAGGGAACGAGATTGAACGTCTGGAACACAAACCCGATCATCTCTCGGCGACGCTGAGTGCGCTCCGAAATAGATACGTCGTAGAGCGACTTCCCATCGATCCAGACGCGGCCCGTGTCCGGGGACAGCATGCCCCCCAACAGCGACAAGAAAGTCGTCTTGCCGCTCCCGCTGGGGCCGACGATGGCCACGTATTCTCCCTTGGAGATCGTCAGTGCCTGCGTCTGAAAGGCCACGACCTCGTGGTCGCGTTTGCGATAGCTTTTGCGAATGTGATCCAGGTGGATCATGATGAGAACTCCGATCAGTGTGTGTGTTAGATGTCTTGAAAGCAGAGGCACGGGTCGAGTTGGGCTGCGGTACGAGCGGGCCAGAACGCAGCAACGGTCGTGACCAGCAGTGCCGAACCGACAGCGATTGCGATCAAACTGGGCAGCGGTGTGACGGTCACACCCGCCCATTGTGAGCCGAGAACGACCGCCACGATCAACCCCAGCAGACTCCCGAGGATGGCTCCCACGGTCCCGAGCGCCCAGGCTTTCAAGAGGAACATCCGCATAATCAGTCCGGGAGTGGCTCCCAGAGCCATCAAGGTTCCGACCTCGCGGCGGCGTTCACGCACATTGGCGGAGATCGTGCTGGCGACGCTCGCTCCGCCCACCACGACCAGGATGGCAAAGACGAAGACCGACATCTGCCCCATCAGTCGATTGACTCCCACCTGGGTCGAAACCACTTGCGAGATCGTCACGACTTTGGCATCGGGCAACAGCTTGGCCAAATTGGGAACCAAATCTCCAGCGGCATCCTTACAGCAGCCCATCACCTCGATGGCGTTCACCACTTCGCCCGCGTTGGTCAAACGCTGTACGGTGTGCAGATGGGCGAACACGCGGGTATCGTCGATTGTTCCGGTCCGTGGCAACACGGCCAGCACCTGGAACATTTCCCCATACAGAGTCGTCGACTGTCCCGACTTCAAGTTCGAGAACTCGGCGACATCCGCGCCAATCACGATCTGGTTCCCTTCGAGTTGGTCGATGGTCCTGGCGCTCGCCAGAGCTTCCGGGCTTCCATCATAAGACTTGGGACCAGTCGCGGCGGGCTTGGTGCAGCCCTCATGCTTGTTACTGAACAGCGACACCGACTGCCAAATCGCCTTGGTCTGAAACTCGCTTTGGGGCAAGATGCCAGTCAAAGTCACATCGCGATTCGCCACCTGGGTCACGACACACAGCCGGGGGGACAAACGTTCCACTCCTGGCAGGTTTTCCATGAGGATGGTGGCCACATGGGATTCCGGGAGCGTCCGGCTGGAGAGGTCAGCTGAGTAGTAGTCTTGCAGCGTCGTCTCTAGGGGCAGAACGAGGATGTTCGCCCCCAGGGATTCCAACTGGCCACCGACTTCGCGTTCCGAAAAAACGGTGATATGGCGAATCGCGACCAGTGCGGCGACTCCCAACAGGATGGCGAGCGTACTGGTGAACATGGCCGACGGCCGTTCACGCAGTTCGCGCCAGATGAGATTGCGGAGGTTCATGAGTGGCTTCCTTCAATCAGGTTCCGTCCTGAAAACAACAGTGTGAATGAGTACCGTTACCGACGAGTCGCTGGGGCCTTCGTGGCGGATTGCGTGGCCGGTTGATGCTTGCAGTTGGGGTCTTCGCAGCATTTCCCGGCTTTCGCCAAGGCGGCAGCAACGACCTCTTTCGAAGCAGTGGCGTTAAACTTTCCGACCAGCACTCCGGGTGGAGCGAGTAGAACGGTTTGCGTCTCCAGCACGGTGTCGGCGATCTTCATCTGTGCGATGAACTTGGCTTCTTGGGGGTCAGCCGCTTCCATCGAAACGGTCATCAGCCGCTCACTGAAGTGCGGGTCAGCTTGGAATGCAGTTACGGCAGTTGGAGTCGGTGCGGGAACCGATCCACCCACGGTCACGAGCACGAGCTTGCCCTCTTGCAGGGCTTTCATCGTGACCATCATGGTCGGCGTCACGAACGCTCCCTCGATTCCCTCGGCGGGCAGCTTCTTCGGGAACATACCGGTCATGGCTCCATTGGGAGCGACAGCGACTGTCAGCGGGAGCGGAGCGCGAGACACATCGTACTTGGCGACGAGCGCCTTTTGGGCGGGATCATCGACTTGGACGAACTTGGTAGTTGCCACCTCCTGATGTTTGCTCACTTCGCCCTTCAGCGCCGCAGCCATCGCCTGGGTCGTCGCATCGTTCTGCTTATAGAACACGAAGAACGTGTACTTGTGTTCGACAGCCTCGCTGTTCACGGTGGGCTGGGGCCGACTGGGTTTGACGGGAGCCTGGGCACTGGCGATTCCATGAGCCAGCACGACGAGTGCGGTCGCTATCGAAAGCGATTGGAGAGGAGTCTTCATTAGTTCGATCCTTCGAGTGCGGGTGAGGGCCACGCAGCGCCAGAATGCGGCCACTGTGGTTGTCCCTGAAAGGAGAGGTTCCGAACGCACAACACGTACGTTCGAAGAGATGCCAGACGAGAGAGCCTGCTCCGCGTGATGCTCATTCCAAATGAAGTCATCGCAGCGAGCGAAACAGTGGCAAGCCAACGAGAATCATCACCCAATTTGGGCTGCCCCTGGCACGGGAGCACATGATTCAGTTCAGAGAAACATTCAATAAATCTAAATACGCCAGACCTGAAGTACCGCGCAGCGCGAACCTGCAGTATCAAACACGGGTTCGGAATCTTGTGGGGTCAAGGTACATTCGAGAACCTGAGGGACATCGGCTCGGATGTCCGTCACCAGAGCGAGCGAGAGTTCCAATTGCTGGGGGAACTCCCACGTTTTCGCCAGCAGGAAGTGGCAATCGTCCTGGTCGCATTGATGATGATGCGGCACCTGCTCATGGTCAGCAGGGGATTGCGCTGGCGTGTGATGATGTGAACAGGTGTGGCGAAGACCATGTGAATGGGTCGATTGGATTCGACTCGGCACCGGACGATCACCACTCGAACCTTTCTGAGACGCTACCGCCGAATGCGTATGCCCGTGATGCCAGCAACAACCGAGAATGCTGTGGAGCAGCATCACGGTGAGCATTAAGGCATGGACAACACGGAACACAGGAGGAACCTTCGGTGGGGAATTTCAGATTCGATGGAGTTTCCTCCACTGGAGTCATCGACACAAGATCAACTTGCACTTGAATCGATCAGAATCGTCAGACTGTTACAACGCAGATGGTGTGCCAAGCCACTCAGCCATATGAACTGACTCACGATCAATTCGCAAAGCATTTCATGGCATGGGATTCCAGACTTTCAAGCAGTTGACCAGGACCGTGAAAACGGAATCGTTTCGAGTACAGATCGAATCTTCTCGATGACGATTCAGAGGCCTGGCTCTGCGATGGCATCACACGCGAACCAGAATCATTCGCCGCTCAGAGCTTGTCCTCTCAAGCTGTCATCCTCAGTGGTGTCGATTGTGTCGGACAGTCCCCCGGAGAGCAGCAACCCGTCAATCTTCGTCGTGGCCTGGGCCAACTGCCGACGGGCATCCACGGCTCGCAAGTTCGAATCGAAGTAGATCCGGCGGGCCGTGAGGACCTGTAAGAAGTCAAACTCGGCGGCTGAATAAGCCTGTTCAGATAGCTTCAAGCTTTGCTCAGCTTTGGGCAGGATCTGGCCTTCATACCGCTGCACAGCGACCAGTGCGGAATCGTGGTCTTGTGCCGCCCGGGCCAGCCGAGCTTTGAGCGACATCCGCAGACGCTGATAGTCCTGCGTCGCCCGGCAGTATTCCGCGTGTGCAGCGGAGATATTGCCTTGGTTCCGGTTAAAAATCGGTACCGGTATCCCGACGCCCACTTGCGAGAAATCGCTGTTCGTTCCCAAGTCACGCCCCGCTCCCAGTTGCAATTGGAGATTGGGAGTCACCTGGGCATCTTGTCGGCGCAGGTTGGCGGTGGCCCGCGCGACACGCGAACAAGCAGCACGCAGTTCGGGACTTTCTGACTCAAGCTGAATATAGACCGCCTCCCAATCGCGAGGTTCAGCAGTCGTGGGGAGTTCGCCTTGTAGTCCGGACAGAGCCAGGTCGGGGAGACCGATAATCGCGGTCAACTCGTTCCAAGAGGCCAGCATCGCGAACTCGGCCTGCTGCTGTTGCAACTCGACCTCTTGCAGCTGAATCTCGGATTGCAGGATTTCAGGCTGGGAACCTTCCAAAGCCTCTTTCCGGCTTTCTGCGACACGAACACCCTTCGCCGCCACCACTTGAAATTCGGTGGCGAGAGCCAGTCGACGCTGAGCAGCCAATGCCTCGTAGTAAGTCGTCCGCACATCGGTCAATACCCGATATCGCTGAGCTTCCACTTCCCACAGCTGGGCCTGGACCGATTGGTTGAGAACCAGCTGATTGAGAGCCAGCTTGTCACCGGTCACGATATCTTGAGAGAGGGTCAGCATGTGCTGATCCGTTCCCGCATCACCCAGTTGTTGGCCGCTGTAGGTGATTGTCGGATTGGCATAGCGACCGACCTGATCGCGAAATCCTGCGGTCTTGGAGACGGAGGCGGAGGCTTGCCGAATCGCCGGGTTGTTTTCGAGTGCCAACTGCTCCAGCGTGGCCAGACTGAGCGGTGTGCCTGCATGGGGTACGGTCAACTCGATATCGGATACCACAGCTTGTGCGGCAGTGGTGGCCTCGATTTTAGGTTCGAGTTGTTCGCCTGCCGTCAGCGTAATTTCTTCGATCGGTTCACTGGCAGCAGACAAGGGGGTCGCGAGCTGTCCCTCGTCGGAAGCGACGGCGTCGATCTTCGACGAAGGTGACTCTAGCCGATTGGTCGCCCACCGATTGGAGGACTGACATCCCACGACCAAGAGGCCGACGGCGCACAATGCGATTTGTTGACGTGATTTGTGAGAGAACATGGAATCCATTCCAACAGTGAGGGTTTGGGAGAAGCGTCGCCGATGGCTGCGTTGTCTCCTAAACCTGCATTCGAGGAGGTCGCTTCCGAGTGGACTCTGGATCACTTCGCTGGCATAAGGGCGTCAATCGCTGGAACACTGCGGATTGATGCTCCGCGAACCATGCACACGTACCAGAGGGGCCACCCATCAACGCAGTCAGATCGTCACTCAGTGACCATTTCGAGTCTCTCTCGACCAGCCAATGCACTTGTCCTGTGCAGAACATGCAACGATTCTTAGGAGCCACCGGCGGCTCTGGATGAGTGAGGAGTACGCAGGCTTCCTTCTGTTCGACAGCAGTGGCCTGATCCCGAGCGGGAGTGGTCTCATGGGAGTGCGAGCATTCATGGCATTTGGCATCATGAACACTGTGTTCCGCACCACACGCTCGACAGGCGAGTCCGCAACGGCACGGCCACATCGACTGCATACCGCAGATGATGGCCAGCAGAACGGCGATAGTTCCTCGCACGGATCGCACAGCGGAATCCTTTCCCACGAATCGAGGCGACTCCTTCGCCACATCTCTCTCTATCGCGAATGCCCAGCAGTCTGAATGAGCGGTAAGTACCCGCCGAGATTGATAGTCTAGAAACACCGAATGTACCGTCGGCACAGGAGGCAGGGTCGGTATCACCCCACCACGGATTCATTGATCGAGCGCCATTGATACGGGTTAATCGACACGATCAGTCTAAATTGACATTTGGCTTGATGCGTATCGTCAGAGGAGATCATCTCGCCTCAAACAAAGAACGGTCGCACTCTCTGAGAGTGTGCGACCGCAGTGAAATCCTCAGTGGACAGTTGAAGCTCAGTGTGAATGAGTATGGTCGTGTTCTTCGGAAGGTGATCCGAATGACTCGAACTCATCCGTTGAATTGTCCGGCGTGTCGTGGCCAGATTTTTGCAGAAGCTGCATCATGCATTGTTCACTGCATAGGTAGACCAGCTGACCATCCATCAACAACGCTGCGGGTCGACCGCGTGACCGAAGTGTCGCGCCATCCACCGGACAACGGAACTGGCGAGCATCTGGCGGAGTAGTCGGCGGATCGTGTGAGCTGTGTGAGTGTCCATCTCCAGGTGAGTGGTCATGCCCATCGCCTCCGAACTGTGACCTAGGAGCCTCGGGGGATTCGTTGCGGTATTGCTGGCGAGTTCGTGTACTCAGACTTCCGCCTCGGTATCCAAACTCACACACGCCATCCTGACACTGGGAGTCACCCGCTGGAGCTGCGCGATACTGTGAGTGACCCAAATACGGCAAGCTCGAAGGCGGAGCATGCGAGCTGTGCGAACCGTGGCTGGAACAGTCGTGGCCTGCTCCAGTCCCTGGCTCGGAACTCTGATGCAGATCGCGACCGTTCGTCCCCAAGCCTTCGTATGTCGGGGCCATATGAGATGGTGCAAATCGGCCCGATCGGGCTGCGGGGCGTGGCCCAGCGCTGAATCCGGATTGAGAAGAGTCCTCGTAGTAGGGAGTTCGCTCCAGCATCGATGGCGGTAGTAGACTCGGTGCTGAACGGGATGAGGTTCCCTCCTCCGGAGTTGATCGAGGCGGCCCATCACTCAGCGTATCGGGAGGCGCATAGCGGGGAGCCAGTGGCGGACCATTGGGGAACTCGCTCGCTGTGAAGTCATCCCCGGTCGAAAAACGGGAAGCGGTCAGCAAACATACGATCAGCAGAACATGGTAAGTCTTCATGGCGACGAACTGGCAATCCTGGGGAAGTCAAATGAAAGCTGCGGCGGTGAGGAACAGCTCAATGCCGTATAAACAGTCCCAACCCACCTGCCCGCCGTGCGAGCACGGCGGGCAGTGAAGGTCGAGATGCATCAACGTGAGCCACAAGCGGACTCTCGATGAGTTACCGGAAGTGCCCCCCGAACTGCGAGGAGTAACCGGAGTTCCCGCAGCCTGAACCCGACGAGTACGAAGGCCGCGACTGGTACTGGCTCTGGTATCCCCCATTCCAGCTACCCGAGTTCCCGTATGCCGTGTTCCCGTAGTTCAGGTTGCCATACCCCGAGTTGCCGTAGTTCGACCCGTAGTAGCTGCTCTGTGGGCGATAGGCAGGTTGCCGATAGGTCGAGCCGTAGTTCCCGCCGCCGTGAACGGCACGATGCTCGCTAGGGCTCAGGTACTGCTGGTGAATCTGCTCGCGCTGGGCGGTGTGGGACCAGTGGGGTTCCGCCTGTGCGAACGTGGCTCCCAACAGAACCACAAGACCACTCAAACCGAATCGAATTGAACTGAACATGGGAAGCTCCTTAATCGCTTGAACCAGGAACTTCACCGAGGGGGCCGTTCGACACACTGGTTTCAGCAGAGAGTCGGCTGCGGCGGCGTGCGATCATTCGCCAGCACCGCTCGTGAAGGTCGTCCGTAGGAAGCTCACTGGTTTCCGTCTCAGATGACATGAAGAATGAGCTGCACGAGTCATGCCAAAGCATGAAGTTTGTGAAAGCCCGCAAAATACAGGTCTCTGACCCATTCACCAGAAAAAACGCGATGAGTAACTGTCGTCACATCTGCGAAAGCGCCGTCAGAAGGAGTACGCAACTTGGGATTCACGACGACCGGCAGAATCACGTTGCCTATTGGGACGAGTGGACAGTGAAGTGATATAAGGTCCATGTCCACGGACGAATCGCTGTGGTGTGTCGCCGCAATCGAAACCGGCCCCATGCCACTTGGCTGGAGCGTTGCGGAGGCACTCACGGCAGGCCTGAATCTGGCTGAGAGGGGAGGGAGACCGTAGCTCGTTCCACACCCTGCGAATTGAGCGAGTGCTCTCCAGCACCTCCACAAAAAGGAAGTCGCAGCATCCCCGGCAGGCGTTCCACTTGCCGCTCATCCCGGAGATGCGAAACGCCGATCATCATCTGTTCATGTCCCGCAATTGGCTGGGAGCGATATGTCCCGAGGAGCCTGTCCCACCACGGCAGATTGAATCCAAAGTTGCTGTTGGTCTCGTCCCGAATCACGGAGTGATGGACGCGGTGCATGTCTGGAGTGACGACGAACCAACGCAATCGACGGTCCAGCCAGACTGGCATGCAGATGTTGCTGTGGTTGAACATCGCGGTCGCGTTGAGCAATACTTCGAAAATCACCACCGCTGTGGCCGATGGCCCGATGACCACGACGGCGGCTAGCTTAATGAAAGCCGACAACACGATCTCCAAAGTATGGAATCGCAGCCCCGTGGTGACATCGAAGTCCAGGTCCGCATGGTGGACCACATGCAATCGCCACAACAGTGGGACTGCGTGGAACATCACATGCTGCAAATAGATCGCCAGATCAAACGCCAGCACGGCCACAACGATCTCTGCCCAGTCTGGCCAGTCGATCAGATGCAACACGCCCCAGCTGCGAGACTGAGCAACGATCGCTGCGGCGACAGCGGTGATGGGGATGAGAAATCGAGCCAGGATGACATTCAACACCACCAGTCCCAGGTTGCTGGCCCAGCGAGGGGCCTTACGAACGGTCAAAGGCCGTCGAGGCGCGAGCAGTTCCCAAATCGTCATGAGGAGCAGGACGCCCCCGAAGAAACCCAGTCTCAGCGAGAGCTCCAGTTGCTCGGACATCGGTGGTCAGACTTTCGTGAATGAAGGACGACACATATCGAAGGGCTGCTTGATCGCATCGTAGGGCTGCTTCGGCACGGGGGGCAGAGGCGGGGCACTCGCAATACACGCCCAAGCAGATCCAGCTCCCACCAGGACAGCCGCTAAGCGGATGGGCGACCTTGGCCCTCCTGCTGCTTGATGAGCTGACCTTCCCCCCATAAGAGTGATAACAGTTAGCACCGTAAAGACGGCCAGACTCTGCAACGGACCGTCGCCCCAGCCGAACAGCGCAGGTGGGCATTCCAGCTTCCCGGATTGCACGAGGTACACATGAAATATCGCCACCCCTAGCCCACTGATGACAAGAGGTAACGCCACGGCGCAGGCACGGGGCGAACGGACTCCCTCTATCCAGAGGAGCATCCACAAGACCAGTGCTGCCGCGATGGCAAATGACCTCTGGTAGAAGCACAGCGGACAAGCTTTCAGCCCCAGCCCGACGCTCAAATACACACTGCCACCTGCTCCCCAAGCAGCCAAGCTCAAAGCAGCGATATTCCATCGAGAACTGTGACTGTGGGGGGCGGCATCACCAGCAGGATCGTGAGTGTTTGACATTGGCGGATCTCCTATTAGAACACTAGCACTTTTTCCGCCCACAACGTCCACTCGGTGAGTTCCTCCATACTGCTGCGGTGGCAGCCCTCGGCGAGTTCGGCATCGGTGATTCCGCGAGCATCCATACACGACGCGCACACGCCAATCTTTCCTTGCTGTCGCAGAATTGGATGCAGCATCAATTCGACATTGTAGAACCCGTGTGGCACTTTCTGCCCCCGCTTGGCGCAGGCGGCGGCATCGCCAAGCAAAAAGACTCGCACTTCGTTCCCGACAAGTCGGGACAGACTGTCCGCCAGACGCAACCCATTGAACGAGTGCTCGCTGCCATAGGGCGCGTCATTGAGAACAAACAGGAATGTGGCCATGAATTGATCTCCCAGAGAACAAGTGACGACACACTGCCCACACATGCGGTGCAGTGAACTACTTCTCGGCCTTCTTGAATCCCGCAGCGAGCAGGTCCTTGTAGCCCGGCTTCAGCGGTCTCACGTCATAGCCGTGCTTCTTGAAGAGATCAGCTGCGGTGCAGGAGCGCACTCCGACGGCACAGTGTGTGTAGATGATCCGTTCTGCGGGCAGGCGTTTGGCAAGTGCTTCGGCGGTGATGCCGTTCCGCAACTCACTCAGTGGCAGGAACACGGCCCCGGAGATGTGACCTTCATCCCACTCCTTCTTCTCCCGCACATCGACAAGTATGGCATCCTCCTCAGCTACGCTCTTCTTGACGGTCGGCAAGGTGTCTTTTGTCGGCTCAGCAGCGGACAAGCCTGCTGTCAGGCAAACCAAAATGGCTGCCGTGAGGTTCCACGGTCTGAATCGAATCGGCATGTTATCGCTCCTGATGAGGTTCAGTGGAATTGTGCCCGGAGTGGGCTGTTGGTGGGGATGAGATGACTCAGTGATTCGACCACTTCGTCGATCTCCGCTGGTGTGGTGTGGCGACCGAGACTAAACCGTACCGCGCCGAGAGCCACCTCACGGGAGACTCCCATGGCAGCGAGGACCGGGCTGATGTGGGCCTGTCCCGCATGACATGCCGATCCGGTCGAGGCTGCGATGTGAGGCATGTCAGCCAGGATCTCGTGACCGAGCCACCCCACAAAACTCACGTTGAGGGTATTGGGGAGTCGCTGAACAGGATGTCCGTTCAGGACAACGCGTTCGCCAAAAGTCGCCTTTAACTTCACCCAAAACGCATCACGAAGTTCGCCAACTCGCGTGTTTTCAACCGCGAAGAGTCCGAGTTCGCAGGCTGCTCCCAGTCCCACGATCGCCAGTACGTTCTCCGTCCCCGCGCGTCGGCCCGCTTCGTGTGCAGCCCCATGATGGAGTGGCGATAGCTCGATGCCCTCTCGAACATACAGGACGCCGACTCCCTTGGGACCGTACAGCTTGTGCCCGGCAACCGAGAGCAGATCGACTCCTAGCGACTCCACATCAACGGGAATCTTCCCAGCCGTTTGTGCAGCGTCTGTGTGACAGATGGCTCCGTGTTCGTGGGCAATGGCGGCGATCTCCATGATCGGCTGAATCGTCCCCACTTCGTTGTTGGCGTGCATCACAGAAACGAGGGCCGTGTGGGGACGAATCGTCTGGCGCACATCGTCTGGATCGACCAGTCCATAGCGATCCACCGGCAGTCGAGTCACCTCCGCCCCCAAGGATTCCAGAAAGCGGCACGGTTCAAGCACCGACGGATGCTCGATCTGGCTGACAATCATGTGAAACGGCTTTTGGCTCTGACATCGCGAGAAGAACAGCCCTTTGATGGCGAAGTTGTTGGCTTCGGTTCCACTTGATGTCAACACGACCTCCGTCGCATCACATGACAGCAGTGCTGCCGCTTGAGACCGTGCAGTTTCAATCGCGTCTCGGGCGGGCATGCCAGCCCAGTGCAAACTCGATGGATTCCCATAGGCATCTGTCAGAAAGACGTTCATCGCCTCTCGCACCTCGTCCGCCAGAGGAGTTGTTGCATTGGCGTCAAGGTAGAGAGGTCTGCTCATCCCCGCACCTTTTTGCGAGGAGTGGCCGACTTGGCACCTGCATTCCTAGGAGGTTCCATCGCAGCCGTCAGCTGTGCCTTGTCAATTTGTATTTCTTCAGACGTTCGCTTCACGACCGGGTCACCTCGACCGACGAGTGCGAGCATGTCTTCCACAAGCTGGGGGCGACATAAGTAGTAACACCGCAGCGATCCGTCTTGCGCAAAGTCAACCAATTTGGCATGGCGTAGAACGGCCAGGTGTTGCGAGATATTCGCCTGTCGAGCTGGCAGCAACTCCTCCATGTCGGTCACGCATTTGGGACCAGACAACAATTCCAACAGGATGGAGAGCCGAGTCGGGTGCGAAAACGCCTTGAGCAACTCCGCTGCCGAGTGAGAGCCAACCAAGTCCGCCATTCCGCCCCCCCACATTCGAACATTCGACATTCCGAATATCGTATGTGTCATGCCCGCTTGTTGTCAAGAAGCAGACATTTTCATGATGGGATTGCCTCATGATCCAAGGTGGAAATTCGCTCTCTATGGAATCCTGTCCGCGAGCCTGCACGGTCATCTCCCGTTGCCCAACCGTGGGCCGTATCCGATTTCCATTCATGAGCCATTGCGATCATTCTATCACCCCCCCTTGGCTTCATTGATTTCGAATCCCGAGCGATCTCAATTGAGCCGATCGAGATTCGAACGTCAAGGACAAGGTAAAACTCTCGTTCAGTGGTGTCTTTTGAAACAGAGACACTTTCGGAAGAGGGTTGGCCCCGGTTCACTGTTTTTGTTTTTCGAACTCCCAGTGACCCACGGGTTTACTCAGCGGGGTGTTTTGGGATTGCTCCCAGGCCCCGTCGTATCCGCCATTCCTGCCACATGTTGCGATGACTGTCTCTTCGAGAGAGACCTCTCTGTCGTCCCACGGGAGGCCCCGATTTCGATATTTCAAACCGCTTGTTCGAGTTTCGGCCTTCGAACTCTCTCTGTCTCTCCAAAAACGCCCCCAAGATTTAACACACCGTTTGGGACCGCGAGCCGGAACCAACCCTGATTTCGAACTCTGGGTTCGAAAAAGAGAGGAGAAAGGAACTCAAGTTGGCTTCCACCGGAAGTGGGCATTGTGACGTTTCCCATGTGTTGGGCACGACCGGAGAAGGTGCTTATTCGTCGGAGGCCACCGTCTCGCCAGCCAACGGATCGGCTCCCAAATTCAAGACACGGATTCCGCGCTGATGGATCGCGAGCAGGATCTGCTCAGATACGGCTTCGATTCCGAAGCAGGCCCAGCATTGGCCGTCTAGATGAAGGCGGAAGACGGGTTCGGCGAGCACTTGTCCGTCGTCTGTTTGGATCGGCTCCTGGACGATCTCAAAGCGTTTCCAAAGGTTGACCAGCCATTGGCGATGCTCAGTTCCGATCCGATCCAGGATGTCGTTCAAGTCGTCTTGAATGCTCTGGGGCGTTTCGACCGGCGGAGTCCAGTTCAAGGTCTCAACGCAGCTGGCAATCGTCTCGGTGACCTGTCGATGGGCAGCTGATCCGGTTTGAAGACCGAAGATCGCCAGCCATGATCGGGCGCGGGTCATCGCCACGTAGAGGTTGTTCGCCAGGATGTGGCCTACTCCGGTGACGTATTGATCGACCCCCGGAATGATCACCACCTCTGACTCGTACCCCTTGAATGAGTGCGAAGTCGTGACGACCAGAGTGTTCTCCTGCCGCTCGAAGGGGCGGTTTGTCTGTATGGACAGCTCGACATCCATCGCAGCCATTTTCGGTCCCAGTCGGGATTCGAGGAGCTGCACGATCGACTGTCCGTTGTAGATCACACAAATGTCGGTGGGCGAAATCCCTTCGTTCCGGATCAGGTGAGTCAGGTGTTCAGCAATGGCGTCGACCTCAGCTACGCGAGACTTGAAGACCTGGAAAGTCGGCACGGGACCATCGATCTGATTGAACCGCAATCGCAACCACTCTTGGCTGTTGCGTTCAGTCTTCTCGATCAGTCCCATGCCCATCAGTTCGTTCTGGTCCTGCTTCTGATCCGCCGAAATCAGGCGGTGCAGAACGTTGACCGCGAGTTCTGTGATCGGTGTTGTGGAGCGGAAACTCTCACGCATGATGGTGGAGCGGCCTCGCATATCGAGGCCGAACTCCGACCACTTGGGAGTCTTGCGTCCGTAAATGTTCTGGGCATTGTCGTAGAAGATGTGCGCCGCCCGACTGTTCCGATCTTCCGGATCGGATTGCTGGACAATCGACAATAAGAGCTTGAGCGTAGAGGGGCCCATATCCTGGGCCTCGTCGATGAACAGGGCCGTACAACGGGGGAGCAAAGCCGCTGAGTTCTGGCGGTTGAGAAACTCTTCCGCAGCCCGGTCGTAATCGAAGCCAAAGTCGTCCATCGTCAAAGCGGCGCTGGGCAGAATGCCAGCAAGGACATCCTTCACATGCAGCAAAGCCACTCGGTCCCAGGGGAACGCGGTCTGTGGGAACAGTTGTCCCTGGGAGAGGCTGTGCCAGGCCGACTCGACCGACTCTCGCAGGAGCTTGTGCAGAGAGCGGTTCGCGTAGACGGCCCAGATGCGGGCCTCCTTGTCGTACTCCATACGTTTGGCCGTTTTGGCCAGCCAGTTGGTCAAGACAACCGATTTGCCACTCCCGGCAACGCCTCGCACCAGACGCGGCTTCCCATCCAGCGTCAGGTCCGTGAGCCGTTGCTGCTCCCGCGTAAGAACCGGAGTCATCTCCCGGCGCTGGGCCACTTGTTCGCCCATCCCGCCAGGGGAGACTGGTCGTGGTTCCTTGTCGTTGTCAGCTTTTGACCGGTGACGGAATCCCTGCCGGGAGTTACTCACCCTCTTCCAGTGAACTCGGTCATCCTGCATGACCAACACGCTGGGTGTCAACCGCCCCAGTAAGGGCTTCAAGTACGGCTCATCCATCTCGCTCCGACTGGCCAGCACGATCACGGCCTCCCGCGCCCGGCTCAGGGCCACGTTGACCAATCGCTTCCATTCATCAACGGGCCAGTTGTAATTCCCGGCATTCACCGTATCGAAGATGACGATGTCCGCTTCGGAGCCCTGCTGGCTGTGTACCGTGGACGCTTCCCAGGCGGTGATTCTCTCACGAGCCAGCCATTGCGAGATGACCTGGGCTTGCGCCTTGTAAGGCGAGATGAACAGCCCTCGCGCTCTGCGGATGTCGGCATCGGAGAACAACTTCTCCAGAATGGCAGGCGTAATCGACCGCACCCAGCTCTTGTTGCCTGGCCCCCGTTCCGCCCGAATCTGTGCAAGATCCGTGGCATCCTCATCCAAGACATACCAGATCGTCCGGGAATGCGTCGCGAGCAGCGATGCAAGACTCGATGGCCGCTGAAGGACTTCGGCGGCGGTCTTCAGATGGCCGCCATATTGAAAGTCGGAAACGACCCGGCACACATCGGGGTGCATCCGCCACTGTTCAGACAGGACATGAACAGCCTTTGGTGTGTCGTCGAGGTCATCCAGATGACCCAGGCCGCTACTCGCCAGCCAAGTCTGTTGTTGCGTCGGCAGTATCCGCGAGATGCGACTGATCGGGGCCAACTGCTTGGAATCACCCACCAAGACCACACGGCCAGCGGCCAGAAGTGACAAGGCCACGATGGCTGCGCGTGACATCAATCCCGCCTCGTCGATGAAGATCGTCGTGAAGGGAGCCTGCCCCTGTTCGAGCATTTGCCGAATGCTGGTTTCCTGCAAACGGCTCATCGCCTTGAACGCCGTGGAAACCACCACTCGCACATCGGGATCAACAAAGAAACGGCGGCTGCGGTCGTTGGTCCCCGATCGCAAGTCTCCAATCTGCTTCCGGGTGAGAGCCTTCTCTTCCCAGGAGTCGACCTGTTCCAGCTGGTCCGCCAGACCATCGATCTTGTGCAGAACTTCCGATTCGGTCCCGCGTAGCATCGCCTCCAACCCCTGGGCCTTGAACGCCTGAAGCGAGGCTCCCTTTCCAATCCGCAGCAATCGGCCTTCATCGAGTTCTTTCGACGATTTGGCTGCGCTGCCGATGGAGAGCGCCACCGCGTCGGTCGCCCGGTTGGTCGTGGAGACCACCAGAATCCGCTCCTCCGGATCGCTCAACACTGCGGCGATCTGCTGACCGGTGGTGTACGTCTTCCCCGTTCCCGGCGGCCCCCAGAGGACGCACCAGGAGTGTTGCCACCACTCCGACATCTCCGGCAGACCGACCGGACTCGACATGACTACGGGTGGATGAATCCCGCCTTTGGCCGCTTCCAGTCGGCTGGGAAGGTCCGCCCGAACCGCTTCAAACGCAGAGTCGTGAAACAGCGCATCCAAGGCTGACAAGAAGTCGAACGGACGAACAAAGAACGAACCCGTCGTGGGGATCGCCTCCGGATTCTCGATCGCAATGAACAGGCAGCCGTTTCGCTCGTCGACCTCGATGATCTCGCCGGTCCAGACGATCTCATCCTCGTAGGCTGCGTTCTCATAGTCGTAATCCGAAAACAGCGGATTGTCATCGAGTGAACGCGGACGAAACGCGACCGCTCCTTCCCAGGTCCAGTCAAACTCGATCGATGTCCCGACATGCACGACATAGACCGTCCCCCGGTCTCGCTCGGCAAAGACGCTCACCTTGCGACAACGCAGCCGCTTCCACTTCGAACACGCCCGAAACTCCTCCCGAACCGCCTTCGCTGCATCTACCAGCAATTGGCCATCAGCAGCAGGTAACCCCAAATCCATGCGAAATGTCGCAGGCTCGAATCCCTCAAACGGTGAGTCTGCGTCGTTGCTGGATACGTCTTCCAAGTCCTCAGTCACAGTTCACACAGTCCGTAAGTGTCATGGGCTCTGCGACTCCACCGGGTACGACTCAAAGCCCTCAGTGTTGTTGCCGTTCCCGCATTGGGTGATTTGTATCATCCCACTCGGCGGCATTCCTACTCTCGCGATTCTCCCATGGCACAAGTGTGACATCCGATCGATGCGGAGTGCGGAGCTGCTTGCAATCAATCGACGGACAGTGGCCAGAAGAATCAGTACAATCACGGAAGCATTCTGCGATGATTCGGAGCAATGGGAGTTGCAAGTGCAGGACAGTAACTCGACTTCACCTCCCGTGTCAGTCCGCGATTTCGAATCCAATGTGGGCCAAACCGTGTGCAAGCTGACTCTCGACGCTGTTGACTCTTTCAACTACGCGGCATGGCAGAGCGCAGTGCCAGTCCTGCGGAGTATTGTCATCGACAACTCCGAGGGTCCGGAATTGTCCGCGCTGACCCTGGAGTTGCATTCTTCAATCCAGTTTGCCCAAGACAGATGCTGGGTGGTGGACCGGATCAATGCCGGGGAAAAGTTCAGGCTCAAGGTCATCGATCTGGACATCGTTCCCGAGTATCTCGACACCCTGGATGAAGCGGAACGGGGCGTCCTGACCTTTCGATTGATCCATCAGGGAGCCACCCTCCATGAGTTCAAGCACACCATTCGCGTTCTGGCTCGCGATGAGTGGGGGGGTATGGCATCCATGGGGGAGCTGTTACCGGCCTTTGTGACTCCCAATGACCCGGCACTGGCAACTCTGCTTCGATCCGCTGCGACATTACTGGGGCAGCACGGTCATTCCACAGCCCTGGATGGATATCAGTCCGGCGATCCGAATCGAGCTTACATGCTCGCAGCTTCGCTCTGGTCCGCAGTCGCGGGCTGTCAGCTCGTATACGCGATGCCTCCTGGAAGCTTTGAGCAGGTGGGACAGAAGACGCGGCGAATCGGGACCGTGCTGAGTGACGGATTGGCAACCTGCCTCGACACATCACTCTTATTTGCGTCGGGGCTCGAAGCCATGGGGCTGAATCCTGTCATAGTCATGACGCACGGACACTGTTTTGCGGGAGTGTGGCTCGTCAACAAGACGTTTCAACGCCCCATCGAACGTGACTGTGTCGAATTGCGAAAAGCAGTGGCTGCCAAAGAGCTGGTTGTCTTCGAGACGACCTTGGTCACACACCGCCCCCCGGCTCGGTTTCCCGATGCCATCTCGACCGCCTTGGGGGCCATCTCGGAAGGAAAAGAGGGCGAGTTCGTCGCAGTCATCGATGTGTCACGAGGGCGGATGTCTCAAGTACGTCCCTTAGCCTCCCATTCGGCGCGTACGGGCGAGACACACGACGAACCAGAATCTGCGTTGCCCCCTCTGCCAGCCTCCCCGGAGATCAACACTCAACGTATGTCGGAGCCGACAGAGCGTCCCACAACTCCGGTAGGGCGCATTGAACGGTGGCAGCGTAAGCTGCTCGATCTGTCACTACGGAACCGATTACTGAATTTTCGACCATCGAAGCAGACTGTTCCCGTATTTTGTCCGGATGTTTCACGGCTGGAGGATCGACTCGCGAATGGAATCCGCATGAGGCTCGTGTCACTTGCGGACGCCAACCCATTGGGACATCGGGATTCCGAACTCCACCAGAGACGCACACAGAAGGATCTGGATTGGGAGTTTGCGAGTCGAGCGCTCGACCGAGATGAAATCGTCTGTCCCGTCGATGAGCGTGAGTTGGATGCCCGACTCACGGCACTCTTCCGGAAGGTACGAAATGACTTGGCGGAGGGTGGTTCAAATACGCTGTATCTGGCAGTGGGCTTCCTGAGGTGGAAGCAGACTCCCACTGACACGACGAGTTATCGGGCTCCGCTGCTGCTGGTCCCGGTCACATTGGCGCGGCGGAGTGCATCATCTCCGTTCTATCTGACGAATCACGAAGATGATGTTCAGTTCAATGCCACGCTGTTGCAGATGCTCAAGAAGGATTTCAACTGCGACCTGTCAATATTCGAAACGGATCTGCCGACGGACGATAGCGGCGTGGATGTGCCACTGATACTGGAACGGATACGGCACGCTGTCCGAGACATTCCAGGCTTCGAAGTGATCGAGGAGGCCGCGATTGCGCCATTTTCGTTTGCCAAATACCTCATGTGGAAGGATTTGGTGGAACGAGCCGGGCAGTTGGAGCACAATCGGGTTGTACGTCATCTGATTTACGATCCAGACAAGGCGTTCCAGACTGGGGGACTCGGTGGCATCCCTCAGCCCCGAGAAATCGATCAACGATATACCCCGCAGCAGATCGTTCACCCGCTCCCGGCCGATTCTTCGCAGCTTGCGGCTGTGATGGCCGCATCGGAAGGTCACGACCTGGTCATCGTGGGCCCTCCGGGAACCGGAAAAAGCCAGACCATCGCCAACATCATTGCGCAGTGTCTGGCAGTCGGAAAGACCGTTCTGTTTGTTGCAGAGAAGACGGCGGCACTGGATGTCGTCTATCGCCGCCTGCGAGAACATGGATTGAGTGACTGCTGCGTTGAACTGCACTCGAATAAGGCAGAGCGGCGTCATTTCTTGGATCAGTTGAATGCCTCCTGGAGAAACCGCGGTCAAACGGACACATCGGATTGGGTCACGATCAATGAGAATTTGCGTATTCGCCGCGACCAGCTGAATGCCTACGTCGCAGCCATCCATGCCCCGGAACCAAACGGGTGGACCGTCTATCGTGCTATGGGGGAATACGTTCGGGGGAGAGACATGACTACCCCCCGACTCAATTGGCCTGCGACAGTATCACACGACCACGCCGAGTATGCCGAGATGCGTGCAGTCGTTGGTGAACTTGCAACTGCATGGACGGCTGTGCCCATCGAGGCCACGCAATTGCAAGTGCGAGTGAACGATTGGTCGATGGCATGGGAGAACACGCTTCTGGAGTCGTGCCGTCAACTCGTTGCCGCATCGGAGTCGCTTTCGTCGTCTCTGCATTCACTCTGGAGCACACTCGGTGTCCCGTTTCTCGATGATGTTTCATCCACTCAGATCTCGCAGTTCTATCGCCTCGCACAAGAACTGGCTCGGCAATCACACCTCTCACCCGAGTTGCTTTCCTGTATTCGTCTTGAAGAACTGCAGACTGCTTTGGATGAGCGACGCGACTTGCTTCAACGCAGTCGTCATGCCAATGACATGATGGAGTATGCTCTGATCGGATTTTGCACGGTTCTGGGAATTCCGCAAGCAGGAGTTGTCCCAGAACCACTGAAACGTTCGCTGTACCGCCTTGCCAATGAATTGACGCGATCCGACTTTCCCCGACCTGATCTCGTATTCCACGATCAGCTCGACCATCTGAAAGGGTCTCTCGCGGACCGACCGACATTGCTCCATGATCGCGATCGTTCACGTGACGCTCTTGAAGCCCGATCTTTCAATCCGGTGCTGATCGACCGTATTCCGGTGGAGTCGATCGAGAAACAATGGGTTGCGGCATCAAAGTCCATCTGGCCACTTTCGAAATGGCGAAAAAGCGATACTGCGAAGACTCTTCAGGCGTATATGTCCGCAGGCGGGGTCGCCACACCTGGAGTCGACCTGCCCTTACTCGTCGAGTATCGGGCAGCCCGCGTGCGACTCGATGAGAACCTGAAGTGCATGCGACTGCCACCAGACCTCCTTGCCAAGGTAGACACAGATATCGGATCGATCGAACAAGCACTCCAATCGGCCCAGATGCTTCGGGACATTATTCAAGCCACGGGGGCCAACCCCATCGAGTTAGGAATCGCAACCGGTCGCTCACTGAAACCGCTCAAGATTGCGACTCGCCAACTGATCATGGCCGGGCGAGAGGTCGAGTCTCTGCGTGTCAGTTTGAAGGAGAATATCGCTGTTCTCGGTTTGCCTGCCGACCTTCAATCCAAAGTGGAGAATGACGCAGGATCGTTGGACCAGGGGATTCAGGATGCGCGCCGCTTCCAAGAGGCTGCTTTAGATCTCGACATGTCAGACGAGCAACGTTCCCGGTTGCTCGCAGCGGTCCTCAACATTCCCGACGAGCAACGTCGGCAGGTGGCCTCTGAATACTGCGGCTTGGCGAAGTGTTTCCAGGTCGCATGGTCGAACTTCACCAGGCACGCGGGCACGATGCCAGCTGCGAAAGAATCAATGTCCGTCATCGCTGAGGTAGCCACCACAGCTCAACGAATTCTCTCGCAACGCCCGGTCCTCAAGCGGTGGATGGGTTGGCTATCTGTTCAGGCAAGAGCCAGGCGGATTGGCCTGGAATCATTTGTTGATGCGATTGAGTCAGGAGAACTGACTGCGTCAGATGCGGTCGCTCGCTTTGATTTGGCATACGCGCGATGGTGGTTACCCACGATCGTCGACAACAAGGAGCCTCTTCGACGATTTCAGAAGTACACGCATGAAGACGCCATCGAGCAGTTTCGACATTTGGATGACCGGGCTCGCCATGCGGCTGAAAGTCGTGTGCGTCAAGGAGTGCAGCATTACCTGCCGTCGAACGATCAAGTGCCTCGCAAGTCAGAACTGGGGCTGCTTCGTCATCAAATGGGACTCAAGCGTCCCAGCAAATCGATTCGCGAAATGATCGCGGGAATGCCAGAGACCTTCGGCAAACTGGCCCCCTGCCTTCTGATGTCTCCACTTTCGATTGCCCAGTACTTGCCCGTGGAGCAGGCACTGTTTGATGTTGTGGTGTTTGATGAAGCGTCACAGATCGCCACGTGGGATGCGATTGGGGCCATCGCCCGTGGCAGGCAGACGATCATCGTGGGAGACCCCAAGCAATTGCCACCGACGAACTTCTTCGGCAGGGCTGAAAGTGACGAAGACAGTTCAGAACTTTCGGACCACGAGAAGGACATGGAGAGCATTCTCGATGAGGCACAGGCATCGGGGTTGCCGACCCTGCAGCTCAACTGGCACTACCGCAGCCGACATGAATCACTGATTGCCTTCTCGAATTGGAATTACTACGGCAATCAACTGGTCACGTTTCCTGCTGCAGAGTCTACCGACCGTGGAGTGTCTTTCCGACATGTGAATGGAGCTCTTTACGATCGCGGAAAAAGCAGGACGAATCGGCAGGAAGCGGTGGCGATCGTCAGTGACCTCGTCGAACGGATGAAACGCAGCCTCTCCAAACCCGCCAAGGAGCGACTGACGCATGGCGTCGTGACATTCAACAGCCAGCAGCAGGAGATGATCCAGGATCTGTTGGACGATGCTCTCCGCAAGAATCCGGAACTGGAATGGTTCTTCTCTGACGATCGCATCGAACCCACCATCGTTAAGAATTTGGAAAATGTGCAGGGAGACGAACGAGACGTGATGATGTTTTCTATCACGTTTGGTCCCGATGCTGCCGGAAAGTTTCCCGTCGATTTCGGAGCCATCAATCGCGATGGAGGTGAACGGCGCCTGAACGTGGCGATTACTCGTGCCAGGCAGGAACTCGTGGTTTTCGCGTCATTTCTGCCAGACCAACTCCGTGCAGAGAGATCGAATGCCCGAGGTGTTCGCGATTTGAAGGCATTCTTGGAGTATGCCGAGAAGGGGCCTGAAGCCATGGTCGCGCGTGCCGATGGCTCACTCGGAGGATTCGAGTCGCCACTGGAAGAAGCAATTGGGGAGTCTCTGAAAAAGCTCGGCTGGCAGATTGACACTCAAATCGGAGTCTCCGGTTTCCGGATCGACCTCGGCGTTGTGCATCCCGACAAACCGGGTGCCTATCTGGCGGGGGTCGAGTGCGATGGAGTGACCTATCACCGCTCCGCAATGGCGCGGGATCGCGATAAGACGAGACAACATGTCCTTGAAAATCTGGGCTGGACGATCGTCCGCGTCTGGTCAACCGACTGGTGGTATGACCCAGAAGGGGCCATTCGACAGCTTCATTCCACTCTCGGTGAATTGCTCGACATCAATCGCAAGAAGCAGTCGAACGAGCAGGTTTCTCCCCCGACGCAAGAATACGAACGTGTGACTGAGTCGGAACATCCCCATCAGCCTGCGCAGCCAGATCCCGTCCCCGAGGTAATCGATCGGAACGGAGCGGAAGACCTCATGGAATCTTCTGTCCGCCCCGTGTTAGTCGCCGGACAGCCAGGAGTCTGCGAGCGCAGCTTCTACGTGAGAGTCGACCTTGGCGACGCGGTGGCTAACCAGATTCGATTCTTTGACGACGATTACTCGGAATCGTTGAAGGGTATGGCTCTCGCTGTGCTCGAGGTGCAAAGCCCGATTCGCGACGAGGCGCTGGCCCGCGAGGTGGCTCGGGCGCATGGTTTTGCCAGGACCGGTAACAGGATCAAAGAGCGGATTCTTGATCTGTTGCCGAACATCACGACGACGGTGGAAGCTGTCGGAACATTCCTGTGGCATGGGCCTTCATCACTACCATCCGTTCCCTTCCGATTTCATTCAACGTTGGGAGATCGCCGCAGCCTGGATGAAATCGCCGTGCCGGAGTTGATCGGTCTTGTCAGAGATCTTCCCGACTTACTCGGAATCGACGACCCAGCGCTTGCGCTCGCCCGTGAGATCGGGCTGGCGCGACTTTCCCGGGGCTCCAGAGAACGGTTGGAAGAAGCGATTGAGGCTTCTCGCAGCGTCTCGTAATCGCCGTGACGCAGGAAACGGACCGGCCAAGTGAACTGCGACAACCTGGCATGGAAACCGTCTATATGCTGACTTTCATTCGAATATCAGCGACAGTGCCCCTTGACGAAAGCCGCGCTCGTAAACATCAAGGAATTGGTTTCCGGTTCCAACGGACGCTACGAACTCGACGGCTTCGGCTGGGATCAAGGTTGGCACGATCGCATCGGTGACAAGCACAACGCGGCCTGCCGCCCAGACTTCTGACTCAGTTCACTTTAACGCGGTCAGCCCCGCTTCGCGATCCGGAACGAGAGTCCAGAGCTTGTCCAGATTGGTGACTTGCAGCACCTCCTGGCAGTATGGATGGAGCCCGACGATTGCGAATTTGCCGTTCTGGCACTGGACTTGCTTCCACAGGCGATACAGCACATTGATGAAGGAAGAGCCGAAAAACTTCACTTTTGACATATCCAGCAAAACCTTGCCCCCTGAGCTCTCGCCAGCCTCTTGCACCGCCTTCGCGACTACGGGAATGACATTCTCGCCCAGTTGTTGCAGATCATCGCCGAACTCGACAAGGGTGATGTCACCAACGCGAATCGTTCGAGGCTTGGGGGAGGAGAACATTGGGGTGCCTTCAGTTGAGGGTTAGCGACTGCGTCCATGTTGTATCGACCTCCACGCCGGATTCACCAACGCCGAGACCTACTACTCAGTGGCGACGCCATGGGAAAAGCGATTGTGGGGCTGCTCAACTCGAAGTGATTCGTGTTGCGGTTGTGTCGATACCGAACTTATCGACCTGTCTGGCTTGTCCTAGTTGTCTTCTCGATTAGCAGGTCACAAGTTGCTCGGCCCCGGCTCGTGTATGGTCTCTTTCAGATCGATCCTCGGGCAAAGAGTGGCCCGTCGGCTGCACAGCACGCGAGATTTGCTGGAAGCGAGCAGATGTCGGGTACTTGATCATGTGAAGTTCATTGCCGAGTGCGTTGTAATAAGCCACATCCATGAACGACCGAATGAGCAGTATCCCGCGGCCACCAATCCGCTCCAGGTCCATCGGTTTGTCTGGATCGAGTTCTTTCTTGACGTTGAATCCGGGCCCCTCATCTCGAACGATGATTTCCAGCTGTGAGGTAGAGGTGTTGGTGCTTACGAAGACCCGGCGATCACAGTAGGGAGCGATCATCTGGCGTTGGCTGACCAGCAAGTGGAAGATGGATTCATCCTCTTGACGAAGGTCTGAACTGACTTCGAGATTTCCGTGATAGATGGCATTAGTCAACGATTCATTCAGTGCAACCTTAATGCGGGTCAAGTCCGTCTGGTCGAAGAGTTCTGTGTACCCGATTTGTTCCCCGACATACTCAAAGAGTGGCGTGAGCAGATTGACGTCGTTCTCCAAGACAAACGTCGCCTCGCATTTTTCGAGAGACTTCATCACTCGGCGTTTTTGCCGCCAGGATTGCGAGTGCATCAAGACCTTTTCGACCGTCGAAACCAAGTCTTCTTGAACTCGGAGTTTGGGAAGGTAAGCCGCCGCGCCGGCCTGCAGTGCGGCAATTGCCGTGTCTTCACTCCCGTGGCTGGTCATCAAGATGACTGGAATGTGCGGGTATTTTGATCGAACTAACTGGACCAACTCCAGGCCGTCACCGTTCTCCATTTGCAGGTCGGTGACGACGAGGTCGATGGGTTTCACCTCCAACACATCCAAAGCAGTTCGTCCGCAGGAGGCTGAGAAAGTTTCCGTATCGAGCAGACCACGTTTCAGCAGTCGTTCAGCGACACGAATTTGGATGGGCAGATCATCGACAATCAGGACGCGAGGCATGGGACGCTTTCAGGGAATTCGTGGCGTGAATTGATTGTCAGACTGTGTGATTAAGCAATTCTCGAACCGTGACCCGACGAAGACTAGGTCGAACCAAGTGTTTTGCTCAGCCGGAACTCGCCGAGCTGAAAAATTGTGACTGGGCCAGTTCACATTGCGCCGACGGGGCCGAATCTCGCGATTTTCAGTCGCGGGATTTTGGTCGGCTGTGAGCTGGCTTGAGTGTTTTTACTCGCGACAACGCGCTGTTTCGCAGAACGAAAGGAGACTTTCAGGCATAGAGGGCCAGCTCTCGCCGCAAAGCATCGGCCAGTCTCGCCACTTCCCGAACCAGCAGTTGATGCAAAGTGGCGATGTCGTCGAGGCTTCCGCTGCGACACTCGCGTTCGAGTGCCTGGCTGGCTGAGTAACTTGGCTCCGCGCAGAAATTGACCAGACTTCCTTCGATCGCATGAGCCAGTTTGCCGACAGCGACAATATCCTGCTCTGCGACAGCCGCCGCCAATGTTTGAAGTTGCGTCGGGAGACCTTTCAGCAAAACCTCGGAAATCTCGACCAGAAAGTCGCGGTCTCCGTCGAACTTCAACAGGGTCGCGGCCAGGTCGAACGCCAAGCCATTGTCTTCCGCGTGTGTGTCACTCCACGGAGAAGACTGCTCCACATCGCGGATGGAGAATTGCTCGACCATTCGAGCCAGCGCCGCAGAGAGCAAGTCCGCGCGAATGGGTTTGCTGACGTAGTCGTCCATTCCGGCAGCGAGGCAAAGTTCTCTGTCGCCGGTCGTGGCGTGAGCGGTCATAGCAATGATGGGCAGGTGATGTCCGGTTTGTTGTTCGAGTTTACGAATAGTCGTGGTTGTCTCGAAGCCGTCTAGGTCGGGCATTTGTATATCCATCATGACCACATCAAAGTTTCTGGAGTGGAGTGCTTTCAGTGCTAACAGCCCATTTTTCTCGATCTGTACCTGATGTCCGAGCTTTTCCAAAACACGCTTGGCCACTTTTTGGTTGACCTTATTGTCCTCTGCCACCAACACGCGGAGCGAACTGGTCGTTATGGCGGGTGACATTGCCAGTGCAATCTGAGCCCGTTCGAGATCGTTGGTTCCAACCTGTTGCTTGGAAGAAACGGGAAGTTCGATCGTAAACGAGAAGGTACTTCCTGTTCCTTCTGTGCTGGCCACTGTCAGCTCACCCCCCATCATAGTCACGAGCTGTCGCGAGATCGTCAGTCCCAAGCCAGTCCCACCGTACGTTCGGGTCGTCGAGATATCGGCTTGCATAAAAGCCTCGAAGATCGCGGCTTGTTTGTCCTTGGGGATGCCAATTCCGGTATCTTGCACGGAGACGTGGAGGCACACTGTCGATTCGGTGTGAGATTCGGTTTCAACCAAGACCGTGACCTCACCGCGATCTGTGAACTTGATGGCGTTTCCGATGAGATTGATGAGCACTTGGCGGATCCGTCCTGCATCTCCGATAAGGAAGTCGGGGACGTTGCTAGGAATCTGGCAGTTGAGTTCCAACCCCTTTTCGTGAGCCAGGAAAGCCAGCGTCTTCATCGTGTCACCCAGAGTGTCACGAAGATTGAACGAATGCGTGACGATTTCCAACTTGCCCGCTTCGATCTTCGAGAAGTCCAGGATGTCATTGATGATTCGTAACAGAGAATCGGCCGAGGCATGAACCGTTTCCAAATATTCGCGCTGCTCTTTGGTGAGTGAAGTGTCAAGGGCCAAATCGGTGCAGCCGATAATCCCATTCATGGGAGTGCGAATTTCGTGACTCATGTTCGCCAGGAATTCGCTTTTCGCACGATTGGCGATCTCAGCCGCCTCGCGAGCCGCGACCAGCTCCCTTTCGGCGTTAATCCTTTCCGTCACATCCGCCGCCACTCCCAGGAATCCGGTCGGAGTTTTGTCAGCGTCGCGAATCGATGTGACGACCAGTCGCGCGGTCAGGTGTGTTCCATCTTTCCGCACGTACGTCCAATCACGAGCGTCGTAGCGGCCTTGCCGGGCGTACTCGACGAAGGCATCAAATCCAAATACTTCGCGGCCTATTTCAAGGGATATCTGTTCGCCCCATTCTATCACTTCGGATTTGAGATGAAATATCTCCGGCGTGGCGACCCCCACTATTTCCTCCGCACGATAGCCCAGCATCTGTTCGGCACCGGAATTGAAAACGGTGATACCACCCTTCAAGTCCGTGGCGATGATCGCCACTTGTGTCGAAGCATCAATGATCGCTTCCTGTTGAGCCTGCAGCCGGTATGTCTCATCCCGTTCAATTCGCTGCTGGGTAATGTCGGTGATGAATCCGTGCCAGCAGACCGATTCGTCCGGCAGACGGGTCGGCGTGGCATTACCAGACAGCCAGCGAGTTTCGCCATTCTCAAATCGAACTCGGTATTCCTGCCGCCACGGTTGTTGTGTTCGAGCCGATTCCTCGATGGACGCGATCACTTCTTCTTGATCATCAGGATGTAATAATTTCAGAACTTTCGAGGCATCTTCAATGACCTCATCGGGTGATACGCGGTAGATCCGACGCATCCCCTCGCTGGCGTAAGGAAAGCAACTGCTTCCGTCGGGACGAAGCAGGTATTGATAAACCACCCCTGGAACCTGGGCTGCAATCCGGGTGAGGCTGTCGTGCGAATCGGACAGAGCCTTCTTTTCGGCGGCCAGCAGATGGTTCGCCCGTCGCAATTCGATCTGGCCGGTCGCCTGACGAGCCAGCGATTCCAAATCCAGCAGTTGTTCGGATGAAAGCACCCGAGGAACGGTGTCGATCACGCAGAGTGTTCCCAGCGCATATCCGTCGCTCGACCGCAGTGGGATGCCCGCATAAAAGCGGATATGCGGGTCTCCAGAGACCAGAGGGTTGTCGCAAGTACGCGGGTCACTGCTCGCATCGGTGATCAGCAATGGCTCATGGCCAAGAATCGCATGAGCACAGAATGCGAAGTCGCGGTGCGTCTCTCTGACGGGAAGCCCAAAGGCCGACTTGAACCATTGCCGATCCGTGTCCACCAGACTGACCAGTGCGATGGGCGTGTTGCACACTCGGGCGGCAAACCGTGTCAAATCATCGAAGTCCGCTTCGGGTGCCGTATCCAGAATACAGGACTGCCGCAGGGCAAGAATTCGCTCTGATTCCACGTCGGTAACGGCAGCTTTGGGCATGTTCACTCAATTCACGGTAGGAATCAGGTTGATTCGACTATTGGGGGGCCGGTGTTGAAAATGCGGGCAGGCTGATCTCCACCGGAGTTGTGTTGACGAAGCACGACAAACCAGAGGTGACGAGAGCATGTCGGCGACGGAATTGTATCGGGCGTTGGGGTTGGGTGGCTACGCGGATCTTGATGGGTGGGACTTGGGGACTCGGATGACTTTCGAAGCGTTCATCGAGCGAGAGCGGACACGACTGACGATCCAAAACTTCGTCGAGACGCATGGTCTGTCATGGGACACGGTGTGCGAGATCAACCTGGCGGGGTTGAATAAGATGTCGCGTCCCGGCCTGAAGAGACTGAAGCGATTGGCCTTCGATGAGAACCACCTCGGATCGCGGTATAGGTTCGTGACAGTGGTGCTGGACCTCGATAGGAAGGCCATCGCGTCGGTCCTGAAAGGACGGGGCCAAACCACTCTTGCCCCGTTCTTTACCAAGCTGAAGCATGCCCAGGCGAAGATCGAAGCCGTGGCCACTGATATCCGATGCCGCCAGAATGGCCATCCAACGCAAAACTGATGAGGAAGACTTTCTCACTCATTTCGATCAATTGAAGGTCTCATCCGTATTGACACATGGAGCCGGTTGGAAGCCGCCATCGGAATGGCCGACTCCCATCCTTTTGGAGTCTGATACATGATCCATTGTGGATCGGCCACGCATTGCAGGAGCATTCTCGTTACGTGCAGATTCTCGCCCGAGACCGAATGGAGGAGCGAAGGACTGAGCTAAAACAGCAGGCTGAAAAGAGTGATTCAGACCAGAAATGAGTTTTCGACACTGTCTGGAATCCCAGTTAACCAGTTGCCTTCCCCAGTCCAGTTCCATCGCGATCTGGCGGATGTCTTTCTCTTGGATCTCCCCACGTCCCTTGGTTGTCCTCGGCAGGAACAGGATTTGTTCCTGGATGTCCGGCGCGAGGTTGAGGAGCGTGAGGATTTGAGTCAGTCGCGCTCGAGTGATCCGTGCGTAGTACGCGAGTTCGGACTGATTGGTGATTTGACCGGTGCGGAGGAGTTCGTCACAGTGGATGGCGAGGGCCATGAGGCGGCTGAGGCGGGGGATCTTGCCCTGCGGAGTATCCGGAGCGGGGCCTGGGCGGAGGTGTTGGCGACCGTCGCGTTGGCGGGTGGTGTGGAACTGGCGGGTGATCGTCATGGCGGTGTTCATACGGCTGTCTCCTGGGTGAGAGTCTGGATTCCACTGGGGCGGAACGTGAGGGAGATCTGGCCGTCCTTCCCTCGGTAGTCGATGCGTTCGATCAGGAGTTCGAGGACGCGGGCTTGGTCGCGAGGGGCGAGGGCGTCCCAGGTTTGGTGGAAGTTGGCGAGGAGGCGGGTGACTTCGGACTCGTTGATCTGATTGGCTCGGAGGGCGGTGAGTTCGCTGTCGATGTCAGTCAGGCGGCGTTCCGTGGTGCCGATTCGTTCCTGCAGGTCGGCCAGTTGGGAGACACGCTTGGTGGTACTCGGCAGGCTGGCGGTGGCTTGCAGGTCGGCGTGATGCGCTCGCAGCTGTTGCTGAAGCGAGGTGCGCTCCTCAGTCAGGTGGGTGATGCCGTCTTCCGATTGGAGCCGAACCTGTCGGATGGTCTCGGTGATCAGTTGGGGATCGGTGCCGATCTGGTGGATCTGGTCAACCACGAATCGTTCGATCTCTCCGGCGGAGACAGATGGAGCCGGGCACTGGTCCCTTCCGTTTCTTTGGGCATGGCCGCAGAGGTAGTAGCGGTAGCGGCGGGTGCCTTTGCAGGTGTAGGTATGGGACATCGCGCACTGGCAACTCCCACAGCGAAGCAGGCCCTTCAGTAAGGCCCCGTGTTTGTTGCGAACGGCTCGGCCTCCGGAGTGGCCGTTGCGGAGCAGCGTCTGCTGGACGCGGTCGAACAGTTCTTGGGTGACGATGGCGGTGTGCTCACCGTGGTGGACTTCGTCCTTGTATTTGATCTGGCCGAGGTACGTGACGTTGGTGAGCAGCGCGTAGAGGCTGTTCTTGGTGAAGGGGTGGCCACCCTTCGTTCCTCCCTTCTTCGTGACCCAGCGTTTGGTGGTCCAACCGCGACGGTTGAGTTCCCTCACCGTCGGCAGCAAAGCCTGATACTCGAGGTACAGTTCGAAGATCTGCCGGACCTGGGCGGATTCGGTCTCGTCGACGACCAGCTTGGTGTTCTCGACGGTGTAGCCCAAGAGAGGCATTCCGCCCGACCATTTCCCTTTACGGCGCGTGGCAGCGATCTTGTCGCGGATGCGTTCGCCGATCATCTCGCGTTCGAACTGAGCGAACGACAGCAACACGTTCAGCACCAAGCGGCCCATTGAGCTGGCGGTGTTGAACTGCTGGGTGACCGAGACGAATGAGACTTCGTGCTGGTCGAACACCTCCATCATCTTCGCGAAGTCGAGCAGTGACCGGCTCAGGCGATCGACCTTGTAGACGATCACGCAGTCGACCTTCCCGGCAGCGATGTCGGCCATCAGACGCTTGAGTGCCGGGCGGTCCATGTTGCCGCCGGTGAAGCCACCGTCATCGTAGCGGTCGGGGACGCATTGCCAGCCTTCGTGGCGCTGGGCGGTGATATACGCTTCTCCCGATTCGCGTTGGGCGTCGAGGGAGTTGAACTCCTGCTCCAGGCCCTCTTCGGTGCTCTTCCGTGTGTAGATGGCACACCGGACGACGGGGTTCTTGGTGGTCACAGACACATTCTTGCGGGGCATCATTGATCTCCAGTGGAGGAAGTGAGTTGGAAGAACCGGTTCCCGCTGCAATGGGAACCGGTGATTTGTTTGGCGATGGCACTGAGCGATCGATATCGTTCGCCGAGGTACTCATACCCATCGGCCAGGACGCGGACTTGGAGCAGCTGGCCTTTGTAGCGGCGGGTGAGCAGCATGCCGGGAAGTGGCGTACGAGTCGGGGCGACTGGGCAGGCCAGAGTCTGGGTGGTTGTCCCTTCGGTCATGCGCAACCGTGTGGGAGCAGTCACCCGCAAGTCAGAGGTTACCGCCAGTTCCTTGGCCCGTTGCAGGGCTCGCTCCGAGAGCCCGCCCTGCTCCAGCGATTGCATCCGCCAGATGATTCGCTTGAGCAGCCACGGTCGATTGCGAGCCTGCGTCGTCTCCTGGAACAGCTGGGTGTAGCGTTCCCGGAGATCGCCGACGCTGAGCTTCTGCAGCGTGGCGAGTTCTTTGACAACGTTGAGTGGCATACGGCATGTCCTTCGGTTCGAGGTCTCGATCAGTTAACCCGCGTGGACAGTGGGCCGACTGTGGGCCGAGACCTCAAGTCTGTTCCGGCCAGATTCTGAGACCGGACGACGAATGACTCGGCGTGGTCGATCACGTCGGGACAGCCGGTTCAACTCCGACAGCTCTGACGTTCTCGGGATCGGTAACACCTCCGGACGCTTGGGGCGTTGCATCTGGGCGAGAACACCGCGAGCCAGGATGGCTGCGATCTGTGGCAGAGCGTCACCCTCAGTCCGGAACTCTTTCATACTCGTCATCAACGTCTCCTGAGAGAGAACTGAATGGGCGGAGACCACGCTGGTCGCCCGCGAAGCAATACAAGCAGGCTCATTCCGAAACCTGCTGAATTCCTGGGAAAATGACTCGCATTCGACTGGATGTCATTCCGAAGTCGAGGTAACTCATGTCACGTCGCGTCGGCGATGCGACCATCGAAACCTCGACGCGAGACCGACCTATGAACGCCCGTTTGGAAGCCGAGATACACGCGTAGAGTTTGACCGCGATCCTGGCCCGGATGCAGGTGGCTGCGACGCAGATCCCTCAACGACCGAAGGTCGATTGGGGCCACGCCGAACAGATGCACGACGCTTTGAAGTACACGGTCTACGCCGCGTTCGCGATGGGGATCGTCAGCGAAGACGAGTCCGCGAAGCTCGGGTTCCCTTGCTAAGGCCCCACGATGCAACGCCCCCTGAACCAACTGCCGCCGGGAACAAGGTTCCGGCAACCCGACCTCGACATCACCGGCAAGCTGTTGATGGTCAATGAATGCCGGGCTTTGGTCCGGATCGACCAGCCGCAACAGCTGGTCGAGTTCACCGCCCCCGATGGCTCGATCCGAACGTTTCGGGCCTCACGTAATCACGACACTTCCTGGGCCCCGACCGTGTTGGTCGAGGCCCTTTCCTTTGAGCCCCTGTCCGAAAGAGATGCCACCATGCCCACGAAGAAGATCGCTCCCAAGTCCACCAAGAAGGCCCCCGCACCAAAGGGTGCCAAGTCCGCTGCCGCGAAGGCTGCCGCCCCGGCCAAGACGCCGAAGGCCGCGAAGCCTGAAGGCAAGCTCAGCCAGCTCGACGCAGCGGTCAAGGTTCTGACGGAAGTCGGAACTCCGATGACGACCAAGGCGATGATCGAAGCGATGGCCACCCAGGGCTACTGGACCAGCCCCGGCGGTGCGACGCCATCGCAAACCCTGTACTCCGCAATCCTGCGAGAGCTACAGAAGAAGGGCCCGGAAGCCCGGTTCGTGAAGGCGGACCGGGGGCAGTTCACGCTCAAGCAGTAACAGACAGACAATTGACTCTCTGTTCGGCGGCGAGGAAAATGGGACAGCGGAACTGCGGTTTGCACCTGTTTCGGATGGGTTGCCGCCGCCCGGAGAAGTGCTTCCATGCGTGTCATCGTGATCGGGTCGGGGATCGGTGGGCTGAGCTGTGCGATCGGGCTGAGGAAGATCGGCCTAGATGTCGCGCTCTATGAGCGAGCCCCGCAGCTCCGCGAAGTCGGGGCCGGGATCATGATCTGGGCGAACGGTTTACGGGCGCTCGACGCACTGGGCGTCGGCGAGTCTGTCCGGTCCATCCTCATGCCTGCGGGCCGCATGACTTTGGCCGCAAAAGACGGGTGGCGGGAGCAGATGGTCGTCGAGGCCGAAGCGTTCGAGAAGGAACTCGGATACACCCCGTTCGTCGGGTTCATCCACCGGGCCGAACTAGTCAGCACTTTGGCCGCCCACCTGCCTCCGGGAATCGCTCGCTACGGACACGATTGCGTCGGGGTGGAACAGAGGGGCGAGCGGGTAGTGGTTCGGTTTGCGAACGGCCAGACGGACGAGGCGGACTTGCTCGTCGGGGCGGACGGCATTCGGTCTGCAGTGCGGGCCGACCTGTTCGGCCCGCCGCAGTTACGGTATTCCGGGTACACCTGCTGGCGGGGGATCTGCCCTCGACCGGCGGCGGTCCGAGCGGGCGAGCTCTTCCTGTGGACTGGTCGCGGCTCCCAGGTTGGCATCAATACGCTGACCAGAGATCGCGTCTACTGGTTCGCGACACGGAACGCCCCGGTAGGGGAGAAGGCAGCGGACGAGCGGGCAGCAGCTCTGGACCTGTTCCGCGACTGGGCCCCGCCGCTACCAGAGTTGATCGCGTCCACCCCCGCCGACCGTGTGATCCGTGGGGATATCATCGACCGGCAGCCGTCTCGTCCGTGGTCAAAGGGCCGCGTGATCTTGATCGGTGACGCTGCCCATCCGATGACACCAAACTTTGGTCAGGGGGGCGGAATGGCGATTGAAGATGCGGTCGTGTTGGCCCGGTGTCTAGCCACTGCCAAGAACCCGGAAGTCGCATTGGCTGAGTTCGAGGCCGTGCGCTTCCCACGAACATCGGCGGTGACGAACGAAGCGTGGAGGTTCGGCAAGATGCTCCAGTGGGAGGGCCGAGTGAGCGTGTGGTTGCGTGACCTCCTGGCTGGGATGTTGATGAGGGTAAATGGGACAAACAACCTGCTCAAGCACGCCCGGCACTATGTTGGCACCATACCGGCACTGGAACGCCTCGCCGAACCAGACCCCGCAGCCGATAGCGGGGTGTGATTCGTTTCTGGGACTGCATGCCCCGCCGCTGAATCACAGAATTGAAGTCGTGTCCGAATTGGCGTTCCCCTCAATCTCTTCATCGGACCAAGCGGGACAGACCGGACCAAATTGAGTTGACCCGATGGACCGGAGGTGATCGGACCAAACCCCATGTATATGGGTTGGTCCGATCTCGGTCTAATGTCTGTTCCGGTCAGCGGGTCAACGTTGGTCCGGTTGGTCCGGTGAGTTTTCACCGAGCATTTCACTCTGGTGGTGGGACTGGCATTCCCGCCGGACCAGTCCACCGGTCCGGCACGGTGGGTAACGGTGGGAAAATGCACTTTCCCACCGGGCGCGCGGTGGTGGTGGAACGGGCCCCTATAAGGGGGCCGTCCCACCCACCACCACCAGCACCAGAACGGTATCTG
>JANPCU010000039.1:0-9806 GCA_031431195.1 Planctomycetota bacterium
CAGCAGAACCGGCGGCTAGCGCCGTGCCGCTCACGAGTTGAGAGGTCCACTCGCTGAGCGTCTGCGCAGGCGGCGGTACGCTGGCGAGTTCGTGGGACCGCACCTCATAAAGCCGCGCGGTCCCGACCAGGCCCATCGCGACAACCGCAGGCTCGGGCCACACCCACAGTCCCGCCTCGATCGCACGGTCGCCGATGACCGCATCGAGCAACACCCGCAACCCGTCCTCCAGTGACTGCGACTGCAGCATCGCCGCCACGAAATGCAAAACCCCTTCGGCTGGGACTGCTGTTCCAGCGAAGGGGAGTGTGGGGCTCACGCGGAGGTTCCGAATTGTGATCTCTGCTGCCAGACTTCCGAAGTCTTCCGAGACTTCGGAAGTCTTCGCTTTGCCCTACCGCATCGAGCGGCTGGGCGTCCTGTCCATGTCGAGCATTTCGCACATCCGACTGAGCAGCGCCTCGACTTCGAACGGCTTCTGCAGGAAGTCGTCCGCTCCGGCATCGCGCAGATCCTGAATCTTGTCCTGCTCGACCAGTCCGCTGATGCAGATGATTTTGACGCCGTCTAGCGTCGAGTCACTGCGGACCCGCTGGCAGACTTCCTTGCCATTGATGTCGGGCAGCATGATGTCGAGAACGAGAATGTCCGGCTTGTATTCGCGGACCATCATCCCGGCGTCGAAGCCGTTGTTGGCCACGCGGACCTCGAACCGGCCATCGGCTTCCAGAATGTCCCGGATCAGTTCGACGAGTTCGACATCGTCGTCGACCACAAGAGCCTTACGCCGACCGCTTTCCAGTGCGTCGGTCGGAATCCCATTGTCCTTCATGAACTTGTGCAGGATGTCACGCGGGATACGGCGGAACCGCGATCCCGGCACGCGGAACCCCTTGAGCTGACCCGAGTCAAAGCAGCGGATGATGGTCTGCTGGCTGACTTTGCAAATCTTGGCGGCTTCGCCGGTGGTGAAGACGGTCTTCATGGTACTCTTCCATCCTTTGGAGTGAGTCCACAGCTGGGGTGGCTGCGGTCGGACCATGATCGCTGTGTCGCCATGCGCACGAACACTTCAACTTCCATCGATCCGTGAACGGAAGCTCAATCAGTCGAGAGATGTCACGATCGCTTGTACTTGGAAGGATCTCACCGTCTCTCAGATGAGTCGACGTCCCTCAGAGTAACGATCTTGCCGATTCTCCCGGTCGTACCGATTGTATCCATGTTGCGGGACCGGTCAATAGGGGTTTCCCCGCGTGCCCCTCCCGAACCCCCCGGAATGCCCATCTCGGGCAAAAAACGCCGATGGAGGAGTGGAGCGGACAGGAGATATCGGGATCTCAGGCTGATGCCCTAACCCGGAATATACTTCACGCGGGACGGAATGAGGCGTACGACGGACGTCCTCGTCCGTCGCTGCACCGCTCCGCGCCTTCACCTGAGGCTCCTCGGAGTGATGGCAGACTCGGCGAGCCGGGTTGAGGACTTGAGTTTCTCGGGCGCTGACGCTTCCGGCACCGGCCTGAGTATCGGGTGGCGTCACCCAGCTGAATCAAAATGGAGCCCGTTCGAATCGAGTCGCCAAAAGACAACGCGGCCTGCTGAATAATCACTCCGGATCGAAAATCACGACCTATGTTGACTGTGGACAACTGTTGCTGAATCGCCACATCCCTCGGCAAGTCGAGGTGATTTGGCCACTGGCCCCGTCCGGCTCTCCCCAGGGACGGACTAGGGCATTCGCCATCATTCCTGGGTGGGTCATCCCGATGTCAAATCGCAAGCAATACATTCTGCACAGCCAGCACGAATGGCTGGGCGAGTCCCACATTCACTGGACCGAGTCGGAAGGTCCAACTCGTCGGAATTCGTTTGTCGTATCTGATATCGGGAATTGTCTGTTGCTGAAGCTCTGCGGCTTTGTCGATGAGCAACAGGCCGTCATCGAAGATGTGAGCGAGAATCGACTATCTTTGAATATTGGGGGATCTCCGCTCCGGGCACTACTCTCGTCGCAGGCTTGCCCTCTCGATCTGGAAATTCGACTCCGTCCCACAGAGCCCGGCCACAATCCTCAGTCCGAAGTCGAAGTGACCATCCGCGACCTGCGCTGGCGAGGTCAGACCAGCCACTTCGAAGCCGCCGCCCGCCGAGTACTCTGCCAACTCAAGTATCATTTGATGGCAGGGTACTCAGACGCCGCTGTAGTCGCCTGGGAGAAAAAAGAACTCGATGAGGCGCCTCTGTGAATGGCCGTTCGTTTTTTTGAGGTGCTGCAAACCAGGCACATCAGGCCGCTTACGGTGCCATCCAGTGAGTTCAAGGCCACGCAAGGTGACCTTCGAAGTCGTGCGACTACTGTCCCGTCCACGCTGAATATACCTTACGCGGGACGGATTGAGACGTACGACGGACATCCTCGTCCGTCGCTCTGCGAGGCTTTCCTCACGGACGGACGAGGACGTCCATCCTACGATATGTCCTCAGGGTTCCCCGCGAGAAGTCTATGGGGGTTCCCCTCCAGTCGGGAGCGCCTGGCTCCTGCCGAGCCGCTCGTACTAGCTGACGTGGCTCGCGGCTCAGCCGGAGCTTCGCCCTCCCGGACGGGTGACGCTCAACCCCAAGTATGGGCTGGACATCGTCCGACAGCTTCAATGGCCAAGCTGGAATGATCCAGGGTGGCTTTGCCTGTGGATACACATGCAGGCAGTCACTGAGTGTCTGTGGTCGCTCAGTCCTCAGCGTTGCTCTCCTCAGCAGGATTCTCATAATCCAACTGTCTAACGTTTTTTGCTGGATTCCGTACCGGGTATCGAAAGCCCCTCAAGTGGGAGACTTTGTGGATTGCGAAAGGTCAACGTGCTGGGGGGAGTCGGTCGGTCGTCCCTGAGTTCAACATCCTGCGGAACATGCAGTTACGACACCCGGCACTTCGTGATCCCGGCCAGTCGCAATTTGACCGCACCCCACTGTGCGTGTAGAATCTTAACGCAACTGGATGGTCGAGAGTGCTGAACCGAGACAAACGCTTGTACACTTGTCCGATCCGAGTTGCACAGTTGTGATGCCTCTGGGGGCTGGGCTGATTCTTTCGCCAAGGTGGAAGATGCGGCCCGACCGAGAGCGTGACAGCCGGGATTCCTCCCAGTGTGTGACGTAGATGGGGTGCCTGTGGATCTCTCGAGCGACATCAAAGAACAGGTCCGTGCCCAGACGGACATTGTCGCTCTCATCGGAGAAGCGGTCGCTCTCACTCCGCAGCGTGGGGGGCGCGAACATGTCTGCTTGTGTCCGTTTCACGATGACCATAATCCGTCGATGCGGGTCTACGCCGACCGCCAGACGTATCGCTGCTGGGTCTGTAACGCGGGTGGCGACTGCTTCGAATTCGTGATGAAGCGAGAGAGTATCGGCTTTCGCGAGGCCCTCGAAATCCTGGCCAAGCGAGCCAACATCAAGCTGCCCGAGTTCTCTGGCAAGCGCGAAGACGACGACAACCGGACTGCCATCTATGAAGCGCTCCTCTGGGCACAGGAACTGTTCCACAAGACGTTCATGACCGATCCACTCGCCGAGCCCGCTCGCGAGTACATTCGCGGTCGCGGCATGACCCGCGAGATGGTCCAGCAGTTCCGCATTGGCTACCACCCGAACAGCTGGGACTGGCTGCAAGGTCAGGCTCGCGGAAAGTTCAAGCCGGAGCAACTGGTCGCGGCTCGCCTGATAGCCCAGCGCGATAACGGACCGGGCTACTACGACCACTTCGTCGACCGCGTGCTGTTCCCGATTCGCAACGAACGCGGGCAAGCAGTGGGTTTCGGGGGACGCATCCTGCCCGGCTCGACTCACCCCGCCAAGTATTGGAACAGCCCGGAAAGTGTGGTCTTCCAAAAGAGCAAGCTGGTCTTCGCCCTCGACGCCGCCCGCGACGAGATCCGCAAGACCGAGACCGCTCTCATCTGCGAAGGCTACACCGATGTCATCGCTTGCCACCAATTTGGAGTGAAGAACGCTGTCGCGACGTTGGGGACCGCTCTCACCGATCAACACGTCACGATCCTCAAGCGGTTCGCCCGCAAGGTCGTCCTCGTCTATGACGGGGACGCTGCGGGGATGGCCGCTGCGGAGCGGGTGCTCGAGCGGTTCATTGTGCAGGATGTCGACCTGCGCATTCTCACTCTTCCCGGGGGCCAAGACCCGGACGAGTTCCTCGCCGACAAGGGAGCCGAAGCCCTGCGAGCCCTGGTCGAGAACGCCCCCGAAGCTCTCGACTTCAAGCTCCGTTGCCTCCAAACCAAGTACCCCGCGAAGACACTCGATGGTCGGCAGCGAATCCTCGAAGAGATGCTCGCGGTTCTCGCAGCTGCTCCGCGCATGACTCAACATGTTCGCGAAGGTCTGCTCCTGGCAGCTCTTGCCGAACGGCTGGGCCTGCGTGAGGAACAAGTGCGAGAGCGTTTGCAAGAAGTACGCACTCAAGCCGCCCGGCGAGCCCCGCGACTGGCCGACACGCCCGAACCGCAAGAGGCTCGTCCCCAGATGCGGCCCAATGAAACAGCCCGTTTGTATGCTGGTCGGCTCACGATGAGTGACCGATTGGAATGCGAATTGCTAGAAGTGTTGCTGACTGCCCCCGGTCTGTTGCGGTTTGTCGATCGAGAGATCGACCCCGACTCCATCCGGCACCCACAGTTGCAACAGTTACTCGCCTTGATGCTGTATCACGGCGAGTCCCAACCCTGGAACTTCAAGACCCTGCTCGGGGCTCTCGAAGATTCCGAGTTGAAGCGTCTGGCCGTCTGGCTCGACGATCAGGCCCGGGCGAAAGACCTGGCCAAGAAACTCCGGGAGACCGGAGCCGATTCCGACGAGACCTGTCCTCTTTTCCTTCGTGCGACCATCGAGAACCTCAGATGGCGACAGGAAGAACAGTCTCAACTGCAACGGGGGGCACCTACGTCCCCCAACTCCGGCGAGGGATCGCCTCCCCCTGACGATGCCGAACAGCTGCGTCAGGCTTACCAGTTTCATCAGAGACGCGCCACCAAGAGAACGACTGCGTAAGTTCAGCCGTCCCCACGGCTGACTCTCTCACCGTTCAACCCCGGAGGAAACCCCACCATGTACCAGCACGACGAAGCCCTGTGTCAACTGATTGACTTGGCCCGCCAGCAGCGGTTCCTGACGTTCACGCAGATCAATTCGTATCTGCCGAATGAAGCGGTCAGCCCGGAGAAGCTCGAAGAAGTGTTGATGCTGTTAGAGGAGTTGGGGCTGAGTGTGCGCGATGACCTGAAACTGCGCCGCGTCAGCCAGGCCGAGACGAAGAAGAAGACCGCCACCAAGGTCACAGCCACCGCGAAGCCGAAGCGCGGCTCCGTCGAATTGAGCGAAGCGAAGCAGATCGAAGACCCCGTCCGGATCTACTTGACCCAGATGGGCGAACTGCCGCTGCTGTCCCGCGAGGAGGAAATCTCCCTCGCCAAGACGATCGAAGTGACCCGTCGCCGCTACCGTCACCACCTGCTGGAGAACGACTACGTCGCCCAGCAGACGGTCGAGGTCTTGCAGCGCGTCTCCGATGGCCAACTGCCGTTCGACCGCACGATCAAGGTCTCGCTCACCGAAGGGTTGGAGAAGGACCAGATCATCGGCCGCATGCCGCTGAACCTGCAAACGATTCGCCATCTGCAGGCTCGGAACCTCTCTGATTTTAAGATCATCGCCGATCCCGCGACCAAGGCCGTGGTCCGCAAGCAAACCGAAGAACGCCTCAATAAGAACCGCCGCAAGATCGCCAAGCTGATCGAGGAGATGGGGGTCCGCACCGCCCGCATCCATCCCTTGATGGAACGCTTCAAGCAGATCACCACCCGCATGGTCCAACTGCGCGATCAGTTGAAAGTTCACAAGGGGAGCGTCGAGTCGACCGAGGCGGCCCTGAAGGAACTCCACGAACTGATGGAGCTGACGCTGGAGACACCCGAGTCCGGCAAAAAGCGGGCCGAAGAGATCCAGCTGCGCTACACCTCGTACGAGCGGTCGACGCGCGACCTGTCGGGCGGGAACCTGCGGCTGGTAGTCTCGATCGCCAAGAAGTATCGGAATCGCGGCCTGAGCTTCCTCGACCTGATTCAAGAGGGGAACACCGGCCTGATGCGGGCGGTCGACAAGTACGAATACCGCCGGGGCTACAAATTCTCGACCTACGCCACTTGGTGGATTCGGCAGGCGATCACCCGCGCCATCGCCGACCAGGCTCGCACGATCCGCATCCCGGTCCACATGATCGAGACCATGTCCCACCTCCGCCGCGTCAGTAAGGTGCTGGTCCAGGAACTGGGTCGCGAACCAACCGTCGAGGAACTCTCGGTTGCCTCGGGCATTGAGGTCAACGAGACCCGCCGCGTCCTCAAAATCTCCCGCCAGCCAGTCAGCCTTGATCGCCCCGTTGGGGAAGGAGACGACTGCTCCTTCGGCGACTTCGTGCAGGACAACCGCACCGAAAGCCCCGTCAGCGCTGCGGCCACCGACATGCTCAAGGGCAACATCGACAACGTACTGAAGACGCTGACCTACCGCGAGCGGGAAATCATCAAGCTCCGTTACGGTCTGGGCGACGGGTATACATATACCCTCGAAGAGGTCGGTCGCATCTTCAAAGTGACCCGCGAGCGTGTCCGCCAAATCGAAGCCAAAGCCGTCCGCAAACTGCAACACCCCGCCCGCAGTAAACACCTCAAGGGGTTCCTCGACCGGATCGCGTCGATCACCACGAACTGACGTGTTCGTAGGATGGGCAATCCTGCCCGTCCCCGAGAAACGGTCGCGTGCCCAGCCAGGTTGGCCTGCCTGTCAGCCTTCTGGGTGAGGACCAATTCTGAAACTGCTCGAGTGGGACCGCGCCACTTGTGGTCTTCCGCGTGGATAAAACCTGGGTGGCGGGGTCAGAAGGGTTGGCGGATGGCCCCGACCGGGGCGGGCGTGGAGCTGGAGGTGAGGCTCTCTCACATCGGCCCGAGAAGCGGCAGGCAGGTGACGTCTCCCCATGCCGGGGCCATACGCCAAGCCTCCTGACCCCGCCACCCGGCGCTTCTGAAAAGTGGCGCTGTCCAATTAGGGAGGTGTCGGTGCCGGGGCTGGCGTAGGATCTCTCGGAGGCGTCACGGCAGGCGGACTCGACTGTTGACTCAATTCAAGCAATCGACGAGTCAGTAACAGCTTTCGAGTCTGGTATGGTCCCGGTCCAACTTGATCCAGTACCTGCAATGCGGGATCAAATTGTTGAGTACGCAGCAGGCAGTCAGCCAGTCGCATGGCGGCGGCCTCGCGCATGGCTCCGAGTGGAAAGTCACGTGCATATCGCTTAAGAGTTCTGACAGCAGCCTCGATTTCGTGGTCCTCAAATTGAGTGGACGCCATCCAATAGGTGGCTTTGTCAGAGACCATACGATTCAAGTCCATGGCAGCCTGGGTCGCGCCGTCGATTTTTCTGCTGAGTTTTGGAGAGGCGAGATGTGCCCCCATCATGGGCAGGTAGCCCTGGATCGCCTCCGTCTGATCTCCGAGCAATTGCTGGACACGAGCCTGTTGCAAGGCGCGGTTCGTACGTTTGGGGTAGACCGTCCACTGGCTGGTCTTCGGGTCTTGCACCTCGGTAAACGTGGTCGGCCCCGACATGACAGCGACCAGGGGGAGCATGTGTTCTGCGGTTTCAGATCCCAAGGAGTTGTACAACGCGCACTGCTGTTCCGGGTAATCCCACACGTGGACTTTCTGGCTGACTTGACCGGGTGGGGCCAGCGTGAGAGACACTCGTGCCATAAGTCCCCGCTCCCGTCCAGCGCTCGCCCCCAGTCCGTCGTAAATCACGCACGGCTGGCCAGTGGGCCACTGAAATTGCAACTCTGCCAAGCGCGGAGACCAGGTATTGCTGGTGCCGACGAGACCTACTTGGGCCGCCTTGAGTCGGTCCGAAGTCCAGGGAAATGGGGCCCCCTCGATGTCGAGTTGACGCAGGATTGCATCATCGGCGAGTGCCGCTGTAAGCGTTGTTGGCTCACGATAAATGGTCTTCCGCTGACTCTCGCCGGCGGCTGGCACGGGCCATCCCGAGTGTGAATCAAACAAGTAGATGTCGCTCTGGATGATGACGCCCACCAACGGCGGAATGGCCGCATCCTCCGTCGTCAATACCACCGCATCCAGATGCAGTTGACGCAGCAGCTCGGCAAAGATCCACGCGAGATCTGCGGGGGTGCCTTCCCCCAGTAACAGGCACTCGAACGGAGTCAGTGGACGCACAGCTGCAGACTGCGAGGCGACGGGTTCAATGAATTGTGAAATCAGTTCCCAGGCGGCCACAGCGCGATCGAGGTCAGTGGGCTGAGTCTCGATGACGGGGATCGCCATGCGACTGAGTAGGAGCGACTGCCGAATATGCTCGACATCCCGACGATCAAATCGAGTGGCCCGCACGCGCTCGAGGTACGCTCCAGCCAGTGCCGCTTCCATCGGCTGCAGATCGGAAACGATCGGAGCTTCTCCCTTCGGCCCGCAAGTTGTCCAGTATCGATTCAGTTCTTGAACCCGGCTTTCAATGTCGGTATTGAACTGTAAACGCTCGGGATCAACACTTTGGATCCACTTCGTCAGCTTGCTTTCGCAGAGGCTGCTGGTGCCCCCCCCCATGCCTCCATGAGGATTGACGGGGCCTGTGGGGCTCACGCTCTGCCTCTTCGGCAATGAGTAGTACATGACCGCAAAGGCCGCAATCATGCCGAAGAGCCAAACGATCGCGCGGAAATTCAAACGGGAACGACGAGGAGCGGGAGAGGACATGAATGTCTGCGATTTCGGGGCAATGGATGGAATTGTCAGACTGCCGCACAGTCTCACAGGTGGCGGGCGACGAGATCTCGTCACTGAACGATCAGTTCATCATGATGACCGTGGCGATAAACCGCAAACGCAGTTGGATGACCCCGATGCCGTGTGTGCATTCAGAAAGTCGGTCGAGGCCGGAATTCACCACGGAGGCACGCAGGCACGGAGAAATGCCAGGTGTTCCACAGAGTTGGCTGGGACAGGATTGATAGGCTGCACAGGATCAGTCCTTCCCGAGAGACAGCCTGTTGATCCTGTTCATCCTGTCTCCATCTCGTCTTTCGCCACTGACGGAGCGTCTGCACATGAGGTTCTCCTCCGTGTCGCAGTGCCTCCGTGTCCCCGTTGTGAACTTCTTCCGCGACCGACTTTCCTAATGCCCCCCGATGTCGAGGTGCATGACGCCCGATTTGTTCGGGTTCGCCCAGCCGATCGCGAGCCAGATTGGCCACCACAGGCAGCCGAATCACAGGTCAGTCGCAGCATCAGCTGGGGACTGTCACTCTCCGGTCGCCGAGATGGGGGGTTGGTATTCTGACTTCAGCAGTCAGCCACAGCATCATCTGACACTAGTACACAGAGAATACATGGCAGTTTCGAGCGAAATTCATCGAGCAGAGGTGTTCGGAGCGGATGCTCTCGATGTGTCGGGGGCAGGCTCGACTTCATCGAGGCGAATCACTCGGCAGTCCCTGTGCTCGTGACAGAACGTATCGTTCTTGACTGGAACTGGAAGTCCACGATCATCTGTTGAGCGAGGTCAAAGAGCCATCCCTTGCGAACCGGCAGATGCGACACCACTCATGGAAAAACACTCCAGTCGGAGGATTCGACCGGAGTGCGTGAATTTCAGAAGATGATCAAGCGACCGACAGAGAATTAGAGGCGGTTAGAAGAATCCGCCACCCCCACCCCCGCCG
>JANPCU010000040.1:0-1898 GCA_031431195.1 Planctomycetota bacterium
CAGCGCTCATCCACACAAAAGCCCCCCGGTTGCAACCGGTGGGCTTTCACTTGTCAATACTCACTCACTGTCGATCAACCATCTACGATAAACCCTCTCCCATGCCCACTCCCGCCGACCTCGTTGCCCGCTCTCAGATCGTCCTCGCTCATGCGTGGATGGTCCGCACGTTCGTGAAGCACTCGGCGGAGATCGAGGACTTCCCCGAGCTGATGGGGATCGTGCGTGCGGTGTTTGATCTGTCGCGAGCTGTCGAGACTCGGGTGGATGATCCGGCTGAGTATTTCAAGATGCTCGACAAGAAGCTGCCGGAACTCGGGCGGGCCGTCGAGAAGTTTGCCCTTGATGCGCCGCATGCATCGACACACACCAACTTCGCTCAAGCGGTGATCTCCATTCGTGCCAGCGAGGAGGATCTGAAGGTCCTTATCGCCGAGGGATTGCGGCAGACCAGCACGGTCAAGGTGCCCATTTCGATCACGAAGCCGATCCCCCGAGCCGTCCCTGTCCCGCCCGCTCTCCACGAGGGAACCGGCCCCACTAGCCCGCAGCCACCCCCTCCGGTTTGACGCTACGACTCAGTCGGCGTAAGCTCACATGGATTAACCCTCATCGCAGGGATATCAGCCACTCGGAGGGCTGCCAGGGAATGGACTGGGAGAGATCATCATGCGGCATTCACGCTTACGTTCTGTGAGTTGTTACGTTTTGTCACTCGGCTTGGCAGGCATCGGAGGACAAAATCTACTCGCACAGTCCAGTCCTCCCCCCTCGCGGCCCCCGACCACAGCACCAGCCTCCGGGACAGCCACTGCTGCCGGGAGGGCCGTCGTCATTGAGCGGGCTCCAGTCCTGTTTCGCGACCCGGCCAAGTACCAGGTGCCATTGCATCTGGAGCCCGTTCGCAAGCTGCAATTGGCCGCGACTGTCGATGGCGTGGTGACTAGTGCGCAGATCCAAGTGGGACAGGAGATCGCCGCCCAGGCCGAAGTCCTGCGACTGGATGGCCGCGACGCTCTGCTCAAACTCCAACGCGCCCAAGCGGCACTCAAAGCCGCGAAGGCCGACCTCGAATCGGCCACCGCCAAACCAGCTGCGGAAGCTCGTGTCGAGGTGGCGGAAACCGATTTGAAGATCGCCGAACTGGACCAGTCGCGGACCATCATTCGTTCGCCGTTCAAGGGGATCGTGACAGCGCTACTCGTCGTAGAAGGGGAGTACGTACATGCCGGTCAGCCGCTCGCTACGGTGATTGACCCGAGCCAGTTCGTGGTGGAAGTTCCGATCGATGGTAAGGTGCAGAAGGCGGGAGAGAGCATCGAACTTAAAGTGGAGGACGCCAATGTGCCCGCCAAACTCGCAGCTGTGCTGCCGCTGACTCCGCAGTTCGACCCGCTGCGAGATTTGTTCCTGACTCCGGCCACGGGGCGCGTCTTACTGGAGAATACCGGCGGCAAATGGAGAGCCGGACAGACGGTCTACTCTTCGATGATTCCCCGGTTGCCCGTCGCGGAAGTTCCGACCGCAGCTGTGATCAATGCCGAGCAGGGCGGTCGCAAGGTGCAGGTGATCCGCGAAGGGTTTGTGCGGGATATCCCGGTTCAGGCACTAGGGCAATTGGGAGCGGATCACCTGTTTGTGAGTGGCCGATTTGGGGCGACGGATGAGTTGGTGGTGAAGACCTCGGAGACGCTATTGGACGGAGCCCGAGTCACCTCGCGCGATCCGAAAGCCGCTGGCAACCCGGCGAATTCGGCACAACCCGCACCACCCGCAACCGGTGGTAACAGTTTCTAGTCCACTGGCGAGCGTCTGGCGTGCTGGCGAGGGGGGGGGGGGGGGGGGGGGGGGGGGGTGGGGGGGTGTTGCAGACGGGGGCACCCGCGGCGCACCGCGGG
>JANPCU010000041.1:0-15530 GCA_031431195.1 Planctomycetota bacterium
GGCCGGCGTGCGGAGGAATTCGGCGAGGGGCGGGGGCGTTTTCGGAGGCGGTTGTTTCTTCACGATTTGGTGTCCACTTCCCTCAAGTGCATACGAGATGTCGTGCTTCAGTTTCTCATCAGCCCCGACACTCGCACCACCCATGGGGGTCACTTGAGAGAAGTGGATACCTAGTTTTTCACGATTTACCAGACGGGTTTCCATTCGTGGTCGGCGAACACCACATCGCACGGCAGTTCCGGGCACTCCCGACCAAGGTGCGTCAGATGGAACACGCGCCAGGCGATGGTCCGGTATCGCATTATACAGCGAAATAAGCACGGCGTACTTTCTCAGTGTAAATGCCTCACAGCCGATGCGAAAGTGGGAGATGAATGACGCTGATGTCAGAGTCATTCTTCGATGATCGACATCCGGATGTGAATTGTTCAGAAGGTGTCACGCAGAGGTGCAGGGGACGCAGAGGAGGAAGGAGCTGGCGAGTTTAATCTCTGCGCCCTCTGCGCCTCTGCGTGACATCTGTTCTACAACTGGCCGTAGTATTACTGATCATCTTGCGAGGAACGGTCCGCATGAATAAAAATGCTTTCGATGCTGCAGGCAGACATATACTTCTTCGATAGATATGCCAGTATTATTACGCAATAACAACTCTCGTTCGTCCACCGCGAGGAATAATAGCCGATGACGCGGAGGATCTCTTACGCAGTTGTGACAGGCAGGCTGGTGAGCAGCACCCAGTGGACCTCGGTGCCGTCAGCGGGAGGTGCGATTTCGCGGACCTCGACGGCATTCACGGTGACTTCGCCGAGCTTGGACTTGGTGTGCGGCGGCTTCAGTGTGAACGTGTTGGCTCGCACTTCCACGACGGCTGAGCGGGCGGCGCGCTTGTGGGTGCGCGGCAGTTCCACCGTGCGCGAGGTCCGCACCGCACCCTCGGCCAGGCGGTCATGCAGCTTGATCCAAGTGGTGCCTTCGGCCTCGGTGTCGCGCTCGGGCAAACGCCGGTTCTGGCCCGAGCAAATCAGGAAGTCGACCTTCTGCATGGCATCGCAGGCCTCGACGAGAATCTCATTGATACTCCTCTCGATGAGAGCTGAGGACATTTCGTAGGACGGACGTCCTCGTCCGTCCGTGAGGAAATCCTCGCAGAGCCACGGACACGTGTGCATCCAAAAAGTCGGCAGGTGACATCCAGAGAGGACTTTCGCGAGAAGTCCATCTTCCGTCGACTGTCCGCTGAACTTCTTCATGATCTTGTACTCATGATCTTGTGTACTTATTCGCTTCTCCATCCGAGCCGCCCGCAGGATCGGAGGAGGATTCACAAGATTATGTCCTACAAGATCATGGGGAGGGGGGTGTGATTTGCAGGGGCCTGGACCGGTCGAAATATCACGCATCGGGATCTTATGAGGCTGTGAGTTTTATCCCGTGCCGACTTTTCTAATGGACACGCGCGACGGACGAGGACGTCCGTCGTACGACTCAATCCGTCCCGCGTGAAGTATAATCCCCCTCGCGGTCTGATACGTTAAATAATTGCGTGTTGGAGACTAAGGCCTGCAGACGCGCAGCTGTGCAATAACTGTGGAGCTAACGGGCGATCTCCTTCGTCTCAAGCGGGTCGTTCTGGCGGGCCTTGCTCTGGCCGAATCCCTCATCGGTCCGCGTGATCATCAGCACATCGACCACGCCCAACGCAAATCGCTCCGAATAGACTCCGCGCGGAGCGTCATGAGGCATTCCGGCGAGCGTCCGGCTTGAGCCGGATGGGACTTCGAGGAGACCCCGCAGAACCAGGGGGCTGACGCCACCCCGCTCGCCGGAACGTCTCACTCGGCACCGATCGAGGTATCATCCAGCTCCGTCGTGTCCTAAAACGCAGCTGCCCTTTTATTCGCTCGAACGTCGCCGCCCAATGCAGCTCCATTAGCTTCTCCGGCGTGACCTTTATATTAATGAGTTAACGATACTCCGCCGTCGTCTCCGCCAGCCCACACACGCCGTATTAATCGACACCATCGGCTGCCGCGATAACGACTCGATCAACTCCACCGCCCGCTCATCCAGCCGCCGATCCCAGATCCATCTGCGAGAACTCGCCTGCAAGATCCATCTCCCCCGGCCTCCCTGCCCACTCGACATGCGATTCCACACACGCCTTCCATGGCGCAAATCTCTTGCCAGAAAAGACGGCCCGTGGGAATTGTTTCAGAGAGATGTGTAGAAAGGTCAGGCGAGGACGTCTGTCGCACGAAATGTCTCAGTTCTTTCCGCCCTGAGTTCAAATCAGACTGTGTGAGCCAGCCTCAGTACCCCGAAGGGATTGCAGCGAATAGCCTAGGGTCGCGACCGCAGGGAGCGCACCCTGGGACACACAGTCCTTGTCAGACCCAACCCTGAAGGGGTTGTACTCTCGTTCGCTCAGTGTAGAACCCCTTCAGGGTTCGATCCCTCGCGATCTCTCCACCCAGGGTAGGCTCCCTGCGGTCGCCAACCCTGGGCTATTCGCCGTAACCCCATCGGGGTTCAGAGGGGTTCTCGCTGCATCGCACAGAGCGTAAGCATCTCAGTCTCCCCCTCAGTCATCGCTCATCATCGGCGATGAGGCCACCGGCCGGATGCGCATGTTGATGACCTCGACGACCAGCGAAAATGCCATCGCGAAATAGATGTAGCCCTTGTTCATGCCCGTTCCGAACCCTTCCGCAACCAGCAAGACCCCAATCAGGATCAAGAAGCTGAGGGCCAGAATCTTGATGGTTGGGTGCTGGTCGACAAAGGTGCTCACCTTGCCCGCGAAGACAATCATGACCAGCATCGCGGCGACGACAGCGGCAATCATCACGGGAATGTGACTGGCCATGCCGACAGCGGTGATAACCGAGTCGAGCGAGAAGATGATGTCGAACAGGGCGATCTTCATCAACACCGCGTTGAAGCTGGCGTGTCCCCCTGGCTGGACCTGAACACCGTGCTTCCCCTCCACCTTATCATGGATTTCGACCACGCTGTGCCAGATCAGGAACCCGCCGCCGACCAGCAGAATGATGTCTTTCCAGGAGATGCCGTTCATGTCGCCATGCCCGGCGGCTGGCACGGAAGCGTGAGACACTTCCCCGGTGGAAACCGACTCAGGTGCGGGCGCGTGGCCGGTGTCGGTCGAGACCCAACTCTCGGGCACCCCGAGATCCGTCAGCTGAAACACTGGATCGGTGAGCTTCATCACCCAGCTGATTGACATCAGCAGCAAAATCCGGGTGACCAGTGCCCCAATCAGCCCCAAGGTCCGCGCTCGGGCCTGCTGCTCGGGGGGGAGCTTGCCGACGAGAATGGCGATGAAGACGATGTTGTCGATCCCCAGCACGATTTCCATCGCCGTCAAGGTGACAAACGGCACGAGCCAATCCATGAGAACTCCGCAATTAGAACCCGAACAGGGAGCGAGACTGTAAGCCAATTCTAGGCGGATCAGCCTGCGACTCAAAGCCGAATTGATCGGAGTGGTTGTTCCCGCTTGTCCCACCAGCCCACCGCGCCAGCCAAGGCGGGATGATTATCCGGGGGGCCAATACGCCGGGGCAGGTTGGGAGGCAGCCTCATGAGTTCAGGCAGACTTGCCCATCAGCAGCCAACAGTTTTGAGAACCCGCCCGCTGTCCTTGTGCGGGGACGATCTCATGAGCCAAAATGATTTCTGCGGTTCGGCGGTCCGAATCGTCCCGCCTGGTTTCGCGTCCGCGAACCTCGGCTCTGAAGAAGGTTCGGATTACTCCGGCTCTCAGAGATCCTCAGTCGCCCCCTGCCGTGATGAGCTCTCCATGATCTCCAGCCTGCTGCACTGGTTAGATGACCGGACCGGATACCGAGCGCTGATGCACGAGGCACTCAATGAGCGCATCCCCGGCGGAGCCCGCTGGCGGTATGTCTGGGGCAGCACGCTGAGCTTTACCTTCGTACTGCAAGTCATCACGGGGCTGATGCTCTGGATGGGATATAGCCCGTCGACCAAGACGGCCTGGGAAAGCGTCTATTACATTCAGAACGAGATGACGCTGGGCTGGCTGGTGCGGGGCATCCATCACTTCGCCGCTCAGGCAATGATCATCCTGTTGGTGATTCATCTCGTGCAGGTCGTCATTGATGGAGCCTACAAGGCTCCGCGCGAAGTCAACTTCTGGCTCGGGCTGGTGCTGATGCAGATCGTGATGGGCCTCGGTTTGACCGGGTATCTGCTGCCGTGGGACCAGAAGGGGTATTACGCGACGCAGGTGGCGACCGAGATCATGGGCTCCACTCCGGTCATCGGTCCGGACATCCAGAAGCTGGCCCAAGGGGGCAGCGAGTACGGGCATCACACGCTAACGCGGTTCTTCGCCATGCACGCGGGGGTGCTGCCCACCTTGCTGGTCGGGCTACTTGGCCTGCACATCTATGTCTTTCGACGGCACGGGATCACGGTGCCCGACCCCCACCGAAAGCCCGACGCCATGTTCTGGCCGGATCAAGTGCTGATGGATGGGATCGCTTGTCTCGCGGTACTCGCGGGCGTGATGACACTGACGTTGTGGCATCACGGTGCCGAACTCAGTGCCCCGGCCAACCCCGCTGAGGCATACAACGCCGCCCGACCCGAGTGGTACTACCTGTTCCTGTTTCGGTTCCTCAAGTTCGAGTGGGTCTCCCAGCTCGGCGAGATGACCCATCTGGGCGAAGCGTTAGGAGCCATCGTCATTCCGGGCATCCTGATGACGATTTTGGCGGCCATGCCGATCATTGGTCGCAAGCGGTCGGGTCATATTTTCAACGTCGCGTTCCTGTTCGTTGTGATGCTGGGAGCGGGCAGCCTGACCGGATACGCCCTCTACGAAGACTGGTATCAGGACGACGCCGACAGCCGCGACTTCCGGCTCGCCGTAGACCAGGCCCACCTCGACGGAGCCCGCACGGTGGAACTGGCTCAGTCGCCCTCGGGCATCCCCGCTGACGGAGCGATCTCGCTCTTACGAAACGACCCACTGACACAGGGGTCCAGCCTGTTCAAGACCTATTGCCTCGAGTGTCATCAGTCACCGGGGATCGTGTTCCCCCTGCCCGCGAAGGGCAAGGGGCTACCCTCGCCCGGACCGAAGCCGCCGCAAGCCCCCCAGCTGGTCGACTTCCTCCACCGCGAGACCATCAACTTCGGCAGCCGTGAGTGGATCAGATCGGTCCTCACCGACTTCGAGGGACACTTCGGTGCCCTCAAGAACATCACCGTCGCGAACAATGCCTCCGAAGTCAGGGCCAAGAGCGCAGCTGCGATCCTGAACGGCAATATGAAGGACTGGTCGGCTGCGAACGGTCCACTGCTGAAAGACCCTGCGAACGCCGCCGACTTCGCAGCGCTGGTCGAGTTCTTATATGCTCAAGGTGACCGCCCTGATGCATTGCCGGATGACGATGCCAAGGTCCAAAGGGGTCGCGAGATCTTCTCCCATGGCAAGCTGACGCAAGGCGAATTCGATACCGCGTGTCTCTCATGCCACGGGATGCGATCACTCGAGGCTCCCGAAGCTTCGGCCAATTATCCGGACCTGACGGGCTATGCGGGGAAGGACTGGCTTAAGCTGTTCATCTCTGATCCACAGTCTCATTATGCAGGTGGTGAATCGGGAAACAACGCCATGCCGGGATTCAAAGACCAACTGACCGAGAAGGAGCTCGACCTGCTGGTGAGGTATCTGACGGGGGATTACTACAAGAGTGAGAAGGGTCACGCGGCAACAGCCAAATGACAAGTTTAGTAGGGTGGGGCCAGCCGCTTCCCACAAAAAGACCTCTGGATCAAGGTGCGACATGGGTTTGCCTCAACGAGTCGCCGTTCTCACGCCCGCCGAATACCTCAGAATCGAGCGAACGGCCACCTGCCGTAGCGAGTATTTCCGGGGCGAGATGTTTGCGATGGCGGGCGGATCGCCGACACACAGTCGCATCAAGACGAACGTCCTCGGCGAACTTCGCAACCGTATGAAGGGGAATCCCTGTGCCCCGTACGACAGCGACCTGAGAGTCAAATGTCCGACGGGCCTCTACACTTATCCCGAGGCGAGCGTATTCTGTTCCGAACTGGAGTTTGACGACGAGCAACGGGACACGGTGCTCAACCCCACGTTGCTGATTGAAGTCCTGTCGAAGAGTTCCGAAGCCTACGACCGTGGGAAGAAGTTCGACCACTACCGTACGATTCCCTCGCTCCGCGAATATGTGCTGGTCTCTCAGGATGAACCCATGGTTCAGCGATTCCTGCGGAATGACGACGACACTTGGACGCTGAGCGCGGTGGCAGACCTCAAGCAGGCCGTCAAGCTTCAGTCTCTGGGTATCGAACTGCCGCTCGCAGAAGTCTACGAGCGCGTCGACTTCGCTGCCGAGGTGACGGAGGAATCGGCTCCGACCGAGAGGAAGCTGTAACTCCATCCGGGCGGAACACAGGCACGTAGGAAACGCGCCCCACGGACGACCCGCTCCCCCGTCTCCGTGCGTCCCCCGTGTCGAGCGAGTACGATACGCAGCTGCGCGATCCGCCGCTCGATGGGGTGAGGTTGCCTGCCTGCGTAGGGCCGCGTGAACACGTTGTCAGTGCGCTGCTCACTCCCTGAGAGATCGAGGCTAGGTGCGAGGAGTTGGGGCAGTGGCTGGCTCCTGGTCGTGAACGCGGTCCGGAGCGGTAGACTGACACTTCGCAGACTGACACTTCACCGCCCGTTGGATCACCACTCATGCGTCGGCTCGGCACTCTCCCTGATCGCGATTCGGCAGCCGTCTTTCGAGACTACCTGTACGCGCAGGGAATTGAGATTCGCATCGACCAGGATGGCCCGGCATGGACTCTCTGGATTCTCGATGAAGACAAACTCCCGCTGGCACTGGGAGAATTAACCGAGTTTCAGACTCGCCCCCAAGATCCCCGGTATGCAGCGTCTCAAGCCGCTGCGGAGGCTGTCCGACAGCGGCGGGTGAGCGAAGTGATCGCCGCTCGTCAGCAACAGGTGAATATGAGCGACCGCTGGCGGGGCGGCCAGAAGCACATCCCCGTCACAGCCCTACTGATCGCGTTGTCCATCCTGGTCGCCATCCTGACCCGGGTGGGGTTGGATGAAAATGCGAATGCCCGATTTATGATGGCGGACTGGCTGCTGGATCCGGCGACTGGTCGATTCGTCGCACCAGGGATCCAGGGGTTGCTCAAGCTGGGGCAGTTCCACCGCTGGATTTCGCCGATCTTCCTGCACTTTGGCCCAATGCACCTCTTCTTCAACATGTCGGCCACGCTGGCGTATGGGCGGGTGATCGAGCAACGCAGCGGCTCGTTTCGGTTCCTGGGGATGGTGGTATTGATGGCCCTGATCTCGAACTTTGCCCAGTACACTGTCTCTGGCCCATCGTTCGGAGGCATGTCGGGCGTCGATTTCGGTCTATTCGGTTTCTTGTGGATGAAGTCGAAGTTCGCCCCGGAGTATGGCATTGGGCTGAGTCAGGACAGTGTCACTTACATGCTGGTCTTTGCTGCCCTGTGCGTGTTTGGGGTTTTTGGCCGGATCGCGAACACGGCTCACTTTGCCGGGATGTTCACCGGCATGGCCCTCGCCATGATTCCCGTGTGGCCCCGCATTTGGCGAAGATACGTCACCCGCCGATAGTTCCAGAGGGCCGACCAATACCTCAATCTATTGGCCCGTGAACTTCCTTCCCCTCGTATCTCTTCGCGCAGCCTGGCCTGGCCTGAGACATTCTGGTGCCCCCCGCGTGAGCCGGAGGGGCGAGCCCGACCGCGCCGCCCCTTCGAATCGACTCTGTTCTGGTCGATCGCGACGCCACGGTCCCCTGGTGTTTGCGGATGTCCTCTCGCCCCAACACCCTGGCTGGTGCCGGGGGCTCGCCGGAACTCGCCGTTCTGACGCTTCTGGCTCGTCCAGATGTCTCACACTGTGCCGCCCCAAGCACCGAACGGAATCAATTCCGATCTCCAAAATGCTCTTGTGGCTCTCGGGGGGCGTGGGTACGATCCCGCCGCGATTGACCGGCAGATTCTGCCGAGGGACTCGTGGGCCGTCAGTGAGTGAGCAAGGATGCTCCGGAAGCTGCGGTTGTCATGAGTTGAATCGCGATCGACCTGGCATGGAGGCCCGCGCATGAGTTCCAGAGCAGGCAGCACATTCTTAACGTTTCTGGTGTCGATCCCGCTGGCCGCAATGGGCCTGATGGCGGTGTTCGGCGTCCCCCCGCTGGCGTCGGTGATTGCTGCAACACGCGGTCTCACCGACTCGAATCAAGACAGCCAAAGCGGTCGAGATTCTGGCCAGAGTCAGTTCGAAGACTGGGATTCCGGCACCGCTCCCGAGTGGAAGTCGGGCGATGCTGACCTGACTGACATCGAAGGAGGCGCTCAGGACGGGGCAGACACCCATCGCGACGATCTCGGGTTCTCCAAGGGGACTCGCGAGGAGGCAGGATCCGACTCGAATCACTCGCCAACCAAGGGACGGCAATCGCGTCCCCCCAGGGGCCCGGAAAACAAGTGGGCCGACAATTCCCCCTCAGATTCTCGTTCCCTGTTGTCTCCTCGCGGTGATTCGAAGACGGGAAATTCCGCCTTCGCCCTGAACACTGGCTCCGACCACAATGCCCCGCCGACTTCGATGAAGGAGTCGCTCAAAAAGCTCAACTCCCTGGGGGTGAAGCACTATCACTTGGAGCGAGGCTCCAATCAAGATACGTGGCTGTTTGTCTGCCTGTTTGTTCCCGGCGACGATGCCCGTCTGACCCATCGCTTCGAAGCCGAGTCGGATGATCCGGACCGCGCCGCCGCGGAGACCGTCCAGCAAATCGACAGCTGGCTCCTCCAGCGATTCCGCGACAAGCAGCCGATCTCCCAGAATGCGTTGTAGCCGGCATGACAGGACTCATCATCGGGGTTGGAGTTCAGACTTGAGCACGCCCCCGAGCCGCTTAGGCACAGGCTTGATACAGGTTCCTGGAATTCACCACAGAGGGCGCGGAGGTTCGCAGAGGGAAATTTCGGAGATCACCCGTGCCCTCTGCGGTGTATCCTCTTCGGAACTCTCGGGAAGTGGTTTCGGACCAGTTCCTAAATGATGGCTTCAACCCCCATATCAACCCTTGACGGGGCCGTAGTTGCCATGCACGAGTCGAACTGGAATCCGCTCTCCTCGCCCGCCGACCTGTGCTGGAGTGAGGCCACACCCCGACCGGGAATGGCGTGGATGTGGGCGATTCGATCGACCAGCGTGGTCCCCCAGATCAATGCCGTCCGTCACGAGGGGTATACCAGATCCCCGGCCCTGCAACGTCTCGAAGCGGCGCTGTTCGTCGCTGAAGGTTCACTGACCGCCCGCAAGCTGATGCAGTTCGCCGCCTTGCCCAGCGCCTCGGAGATTCCCGTACTGATCGACCAGCTCAACCTCGCGTATGAGGCCAGCGGCACGTCTTTCCAAGTGGAGCGACTGGCCACCGGCTACCAATTGATGTCGCGACCGATTTTCGCTCGCTGGCTCGATAAGATTCACGAGCGGCAGGCCCGGCTGAAGCTCTCCCCCCCCGCGATGGAGTCGCTGACGATCATTGCCTACCGGCAACCACTGACCCGGGCCGACCTCGAAGAGGTTCGCGGCGTGCAGTCGACCGAAATCCTGAAGCAGCTCATGGAACGCGGGCTGGTGAAAGTGGTCGGCGAGCACGATTCGCTCGGGCGACCGTATTTGTATGGCACGACGCGGTTATTTCTCGAATCGTTCGGCGTGCGCTCACTCGACGAGATGCCGCTGGCGGATGTCCTGCGCCAGCCCGCCAACGCCCCGGTGGTCGAGCCCGATGCAGAACATGCGGCTTGAGCGTGGGACAGAATTTCCATGGTCTCGGAGCGACATCGCTAGCGTAGCTTTGGTAAACCTTGCCGGTCCTGCATCGCGTTCCAGTCCTGCGGACCATGCCGGACCAGCCCCCTCGGATACTGACCGATCCTCACTCCGGGCCAGCCCCCGCTCAAGCGGCATGTCCGTTGACCTCGATAGAACCGTAAGGGATGAAATACGCCGCTGATGTTCCGCGCCCGATTCGGACGCGTTCGCCCGCTGGTGGTTCTTCCCGGAGATCAAGGATGATTTCCCGTCATTGCACTCTGATGATTCTGCTCTGCGTCACGTGGCTCGTGCGCCCCATGCAGGTCGTGGCTCAAGTTGCGCCCGAGGCACCCGCCACGATCGAAGCCACCGAGGCGTCACCGCTCATTACCGAGCCGACGACACCCGCCGAGCACATGAAGGCTGTCATCTTCACGATGAAGATCGCGAGGCCTGAAGCCGCGAAGAAGTACATCGAGGCCTTGCTCGCTCTCGATCCGGACGATGCCACGCTGATTGGGTTCCGCACCGAGTACGGGACCGGCACCTTTTTGCAGCTGGCTCGCTTCCCGGAACTCAACCCGCCCGCCAGCGTGCTGCTGGAGCGACTGAATGCCGCCAGCACCCGGCAGGCCAGCGACCCCGTCTTCATGGATGGAGTGCTCAAGAATCTCTCGGGATCTCCGCGTGAGGCTGACCTCGCCATCCGTGACTTGCAGCATCTGGGGGCTCCAGCGGCCTCGCGCCTTGTCCAAGCCGCAACTGACCCGAACTCGGGAGTCGACCGAGACCAGGCATTCATCGCCCTGACCCGCATGGGCGAATCCGCAGTGGCCCCCTTGATCGGCTACTTGTTTCAGGGTGACGAGGCTCAACAGGCGCTCGCGGTGGATGCCTTCGGCTGGGTCGCGACCAAGAATGATGTGGCCTATTTATACTCGACAGCTTTCGCGACGGACGGAGAGCCTGGACTGCGGCAGACCGCCCGACAAGCCATCTCGCGGTTACTCTACAAAGACCCGAGCCAAGCGGGTCGACTGGAAGGCTTCGGAGCCGCCGCCCAACTGCGAATCACTGCCGAAAAACTCCTCCAAGGGGAGACCGTCATGGAACCCGAAGAGGACGGACTGGTTCCCGTCTGGGTGACCGACGAGACTTCGGCGAGTCTGGTCGAACGTCGAGTCACCCCTCACTCGGCTGCGATCTTCCGGGCCGAGCAGTTTGCCCGCCAGTCACTGGAACTGGCCCCCACCGACACCCGGACTCAGAGTGTTCTGCTGAACACGATCCTGACCCGCGACATCGAGGCCGCAGGCTGGGATCAACCAATCCCCAGCGGTCCCGGTTCCGCTCATGAGGTCGCCGTTCTCTCGGGCTCGTCAGCCTGCCTCGAAGCCCTCGCTCTCGCTAACGAGATGGGCAACATCGCAGCTGCCGAATCACTGGTTCGGGCGCTGGCACAGAATGGATCGACCACACTGCTGCGAACGGGTGGACAGCGTGGGGCAATTGTGTCCGCCCTGGATCATCCGTCCGTGCGAGTCCAGTTTGCTGCCGCTGAAACGATTCTGCTGTGGGATCCGCAGCAGTCCTTCTCGGGATCGCGTCGAGTCGTGGAGATTCTGGCTCGTGCGTTGAATGCCGACGCTCGTGCCAATGGAGTCGTGGTCGACCCCAACAACACGCGGGGCTCGACGATGGCCACCTTCCTGTCCGAGATGGGCTATGACGCTCAGATCCTGCCCACCGGTGCGGCTGGCTTTGAAGCGGCCACGAATCAAGGAGACATGGAAATTGCGGTGCTGCACTTGAACACAATCCGCTGGGACCTCTCGCCGACGATCGCCAACTTTCGGGCCGATTCGCGAACCAAGAGCATGCCGATCGCCATCTACGGACCGCACGGGTTTCGCCGATCCGTCGAGCATTTGCTCGCTCGTGACCCGCTGATTACCTATGTCGAGGAGTCGGTCCTGTCGACCGATCTGTCTCGTCAGTTGCGACCGTTCCTGGCCCAAGTCGAGCCACCCACCCTCACGCAGTCGCAGCAGTCGATGCAATCTCAGCAGGCCGCCAAGTGGTTACGTCAGATCGCCGACAGCCGGACGCACGTGTATGACCTGACTCCCGCCGAGGATGCCCTGGTGATCGCCGCTCCCCGCACGGATCAGGGAGATGACGCCCTGATCGCTCTAGGAGCGATTCCGACCGCAAGTGTGCAGACCCGGTTGGCCGAAGCGTCGATCAACAGCAACTACCCCGCCCCAAAACGCGCGCTCGCAGCCTCCCTGACCGCTAAGCATATCCGTCGCCACCAGTCCTTATTGTCCGATGACCTGCGGATGCAGTTGGCGACCGCATGGAACAGCGAAGCCGATCCCGCTGTCCGGTCGGCCTTGGGAAGTGTCGTTGGAGTCCAAGGCCCCAACGCTCAAGGTGTCCCCACTCTGCTCAAGAGTTCTACACCGGCGCTGACTCCGAATCCTTGATTGAAGCTCGTCTGGTTGTCAACACCACCTCAGGATGCCTCACGCGAAGGCGCGGAGTCGCGAAGGGGGCTCTTTCTTCGCGACTCCGCGCCTTCGCGTGAGGCACTTTCATTCCTGCACCATTCGACAACATGTATGCGTTGGCAAGTGGCCCATTGGCGTTACTCTTTGGTCACCCGCCGCAGCCGCAATGACTCCCGGTCAAACCATGCCGATCCATGTCGAGCCCGCAGCTCCAGCACGAGTTCCACGTCACGTTGGTCTTCGGGCACGGCGATGTCGAACGTCACCAGCTGCCAGTCATTCGTGCCGACCAGTTCATGTGAGCGACCCGATTGCAGGCGGCGAATGCCTGCCCCGCGCCCCTGGTCCTCTGGGATCGGAATGACGCTGTCGGTCTTGATGCGGGCCTCGAAGCGGTAGTTCCCCTTTGGCAATAGCACGCGCCGCCGCCACGAAGACGAGTAGTCGCCGAACGGATCGCGGGTGATCGAGTAGCTCGCCACCCCGGCCAGGTCGACCTCCTCCAGCTTCGCCTCCTCGGCTTCCACCGACGCTCCCCAATCAGTGAGGTGGAGTCCCCCCTGGTCGTCGAACTCCACCGGAGTCGGCATCCCGTGGTGGATCAAATCCTCCAGTGCCTCGGCACGCTGGATGAGTCGGTCCTTGAGTTCGTTGACTCGGTCGCCGTGGGCCGCTGCCTGATCCGCGTTGATCGACTCCAGAAGCGGCTGGAGCTGTTCCCGCTTCTTGTCGATCTTCGGCAGCCAGCGGTCGACCGGACGTAACAGCTGGGACAGCTTGATAAGCCGCTCGCGATACTGCCCGCGCCACTCGTCATTCTGCATGATCGCTGCGGGGAGAAGAGACGCCGAGTGGTCGTAGAGTCCGGCTCCGGGATCGCTGAAAAGCTGGTCCATGCCATGCGGCAGGAACACGCCTTTCCCTTGCGGCGGGAAGTAGACCCGGTAGTTATTCATGTTAAGCGTGTACCCGTCCCAGTGCCCGCACAGCCGCTCCAGCGCCATGAAGGTCAGGAACTGGTCGATGTCGAGTCGCTCGGCGATCTGCGTCCAGCGGACTTGTACATCGGGCTGGTAACAGGCCGCCGCCAGCCCGACGAGATCGCCTCGGTTGTCGGGATCATCCCCGGCGTCCATCTCGAGCGCGGAGTCGATGTCCTGCACAAATCCACCGTCGTAGAGGTTGCCGTTGTTGTCAGGGAACGATCGCTTGAGGAACGGACCGTCGAACCCCTCGCGCAGGACATAGATCCCCATGTCCCGGTCATTGATCCAGAGCCGCACATGTCCCGCCCGAGGCACCGGATACCCGGCCTCGCGAAACAATTCCGCCCCCAGCCACTCACTCAGCAGCGATTCGTCCTGCACCGCGTTGTTTAGATGGAACTTCTCCATCCCCTGCCAGCGCTGGCCCTTCTTATACTTGTCGACATTGAGCGTCAGCCCCGGTCGATCGTCGAAGTCGCGGTAACTCCCCGCCGCCCCCTTGAGCTTCACGCCGATGCTCTTGAGTGTGGTCGTGCCATTCTCGATCAGCGAACAGCGCGTGTAGTCGCGCGGTGCATCACGCAGCTTCTGCTGCCCCTCGCCATCAATCACTAGTTTGAGTTCCGGGATCGTGCCGGACTCGAAGAAGGTGACGGTCTCATCACGGTCCTGCTGAGCCTTCCCCTCCGCCTGGCTACACGCCGGAAGGATCAAAACGAACAACAAGATCAACGATTGGATGGCAGGCGACATGCAAGTGATTCCGTCTGGTGAAGTCGTAGGCCAAGTGTGCTGGCCGATCAGAGAGTAAATCGTGCGGGAGCTAGTTTGACAGCGAGCGCCGGACGTTAGTCCGCCGTGTTGGGGAGACGTAGACCCGCATTCCAACGATTCCTAATATCGTGGTCAGGTGTAACTTGGCTTCAGAGTGGAGGCTTCCAGTCGTCACAGCCAGAGAGTGCTGCGAAATCCGGATCACCATGAAAAACAAACCGTACGATATTGGCTGCTGGAATCGGGTCAAACACATGACTGTCGGGTTCCTCCGCTGCGTTGCCTTCACTACGGTTGAATAAGTATTGTTTGATGATCGTTTCACCGAGAGAGGTGTTCACTCTTAACGATGAGATTGGGACATCCACCTGAATCAAACACGGTCGCCCTATCTTTCGCAGTGTTTTTCCGGTATTTGGGTCATGATCGTGTGAGTTAGACAGAGCTTCGCCTCCCCAAAATCGAAAGAAACACTCTATTCCCGATTGACCAGCGGTCCTTGGCTCGAAGAAGCAAAAAAAGAGTCTGCCCTGACGGATGTTTTCGCCCGCTTGATTCTTGGCGATCAGTTGTTCGGCAATACCGTTATTGATCTCACCATCAGCTTGTAAACGTCGGACCCTCTGTGTGAGCACCTCAAGATTCGGTAGTTGCATTCCGTGTGTTCTGATGTGTTGCACCTCGTGTTCGGTCAGTCGTGTGCAGTGCCAACCTCGAAGAACGGTGGATTGCACTAACTCCCGAACTACCAGTGTCGCACAATCAAAATCGTCAGAGAGTGGATTCGTGAGTCTGTGTGCCCACGGGATGTACCTACCCTCCTGGTCTCGGTCCGCCTTCAAACGCTCGGTATCATGGCGAGCATGTGCATGAAGCATTTCGCATTGTGAGGATAGATAATCCAGCAAAGGTACTGGCCAAGTCTCTTCTTTATCGAGAACCATCATTTCGATACACCACAAGCTCAGGTAGGGTCGCTTTCGGCTTCAATAGGTGCGGAGCAGTATCCGCCTCACGGCTGAGCCTCACGAACCAACTCGGCTGCAGTCATCGGCTGGTACTGTCCGGCTGCGAACTCCCGGCGAGCTTGAGTGACAGTATCGACCACACGCTCCCGTCCACGCTCCGCGAGACGGCGGGATAAGACGGAAAGCAGCTCGGCTTGGGAGTCCGCGTCGAGCTGCTCGACCGCTTCAAGAACGTCTGAAAAAACGGTCTTCTGAGTCATGGTGATCTCCTGACTTGCAACGACACTTTGAGCTGACCTGCCCCACCAGACCGTGACAAGTTGTTCCGGACCAGTTCCTCATGGACAGCAGAACAGCGTCGGGTGGCGGGGTCAGGAGGCTTTGC
>JANPCU010000042.1:0-14419 GCA_031431195.1 Planctomycetota bacterium
CAACGCTCCATCCCAGAGGGATGGCAGAATTACGACTCACGATCGCGGGGCGGCGATTGAAACACACCGAAGAGGGACATTTCGCATGCACCTCTGGCATCCCTCCGGGATGCAGGAGCAGACGACGACCGCGTTCCGGTGGTGTCGCTGCGCTCAACCACCGGCTAATGTCTGGTATCCCTGCCGGGATGGGAGACCACCCGCGAAATGCGCGATGATTGAGTCATTTAGTCTCCGCAGGTTTGACTCGAATCGTAATCGGCTCCGCAGTGACGATGTCGACGATGTCACGCGGTTGGGCGGTGTCGGTGGCTCGTTTGAGTTGATCGATGGCTGCGGCCAGCGTTGCGGCTGCCGTCTTCTGTTTCTCGGCAATTTCGGCGACGGTCTTGTCGGCGGCGGCCTTTTGTTCGGGGGAAGCGGCGGCTGTGGCGGAGGCGGCGAGTTCTGTGGCCGTTTTGGCCTCGGTGTCGAGGGCGGCGATGGCTTGTTCGGCTTGGACCTTGGCAGCTTCGGCGATGGCGACGGCTTCGAGGTTGTGCCGGTACTTGGCGACGGCACTCCCTTGGAAGGCGAGCAGATAATCACCGGGAGCGGTCTTGAGGGCGGCTGTGTCAACGACAGCTTCGGCCTTGTCCCCGGTCAGGTTGACCTCCATCACGGGAACCGCTTCGAGGCCGACGCCGATGGCTCGCAGCGGAGCTGTGGCTCCCTGGAACTCACTCCGCCGTGTGACGGTGAACGGGATTGTGAGCTTCTCTCCCGCGACTACTTCTATCAGCGGAGCGGTCGGAGCAATCGTGATCGTGGCGAGGTCGACACCGCTCACCGAAACGGGCACATCGGCCATCAGCCTGGGGCTGGGGATCTCGCCCCACGAATCGGGGATCGGCCAGGCGACCGAAGCGAGTCGACACAGACGGGTGACAGCGGCCCCATTGATCGTTGCCCGACCGAAGAAGTTGGCAAACGCCACCGAACGCGGGGCGTCTTGCTTGGCGGTGATGAGCATCAAGCCTCGCGTCTGACCGGCTGCGATCTTCAGGCCCTGAGCGGTGACCCCTTCGGGCAAGCCTTCCATCACGAGTTCGATCTCGCCATCGAAACCATCGCGACGAACGACGACCACTTCGAGGGCCAGCGTCGCCCCGCCGCGCAAGGCAATCGGCTTCGAGACCGCGTTTCGGTCTCCGTTGCGCAGCTCCATGTGCAGACCCCATGCGACCACCGCGAAGTCAGGAGCGGCTTTGCGGATCACCATGCGATAGACGTTACGCGGATCGTTCCGTGTGCCGCCAAACAGGTCGCTCAGTTGAAGACGGTAGAGGCCATCAGCTTTGATCTCGACCTTGCCGAGGGCATCGGATGACCCCGCATCGTACGGCGGGCCATCGTACGCATAGCCGTTACTCGACAGCTTCACGGGACTCGGGATGTCGGCCAGTTCAGCGATGTCGGTCAGCGACTGAGCGTCCCCGGCTCCGACGACCTGCTGCACGATGACCGCCGGGTCGGTGGGAAGGCCGAATCGTTCCGAAGCGACTTCCACCCACCAGACCTCGCCCGCCTTGGCCTCGAACTCGAACAGGTCGACATCGGCAGCTGTGGCGAAGCTCCCTGAGATGTCGCAGGGCAGGGTGATCTTCTGGACTTGCTCCCGCGTGTTGTTCGGCTCGGTCTCCGCGACCGCTGCTTGCTCGGGTAAGCCCGTCGGGGGCCAGGAGAAGGAGCTGACCTTGCGTGTGGAGGGTTGCTGTGTGGCCACGGCATCGGCTGCGAGTTCGCGGAGGGCCAGGCGGTAGAAGAACGCGGGGCCGCCCTGGAAGCAAAGTTCGTGGACCTTAACGAAGTAATTGCCCTCCTCCGGGAGCGTATAGTCGAGGAATCCGCTACGGCGGTTGACGACCAGGTCGCGACCGGCTGCGTCGGCGAATGAAATGGCCGCATCCAGCTTCGAATCGATCCCTCGCGCGGCAACGTCAACGAAGACTCGCTGGCCTTTCTTACCGGTAAAGGAGTAGTAATCCGCCGAGCGGGAACCCATCACCGCGTTGCAAACCGAATTGAGCGGCAACTCCATCGCAGTCACCAGGGAAGTACTGCCCGGCTTTTGATTGAGTTCCGGAAGCGCCCCCACCGAGAAGATCCGCGATGACGACAGTCCCAACCGCGTCCGCACGCGAGACTCGTACACGCCGACCGGACAATCGGCAGCGATCGTTACCACGTACTGATTGGGGACTGGCTTGCCACCCGCATCGAGCTTGGCGGTCGCTGTGAGATGCGGGTCCGAGAAGAGGAACTCGCCGAGGTCTTCGAGCGACTCCCCACTGATGGTGATCTCGACCTGGGTTCCAACGGTCCCGCCCATCGGCATCGTTGTGAGCAGACGCGGCGCGGGCAGGCCGACGGATTGGGCGTGGGTGGGGGTTGCGAAGCAGAGTGCCACCAAGGCGAGGCTCAGTGGGAAGAATCGTATCATGGTCGGCTCCCTCTATTCCCCGAAGGGGTTGCAGGTGATCGCCCAGGGTTGGCAACCAACGGATGACTACCCTGGGTTAGAGTGTTGCGTGAGATCGAACCCTGACGGGATTGGGTACCACTGGTGTGCATCCCCGAAGGGAAATCCTGGTATTTGTCCCGCCAGGGACACCCGAAAATAGCCCACCGTTTCAACGGTGGGCTTGAACTGCAGACGGTCCAACCAGTCCCGCAAGGGACGGCAGAACCTTCGTCACGAGGCCTATGCAACACCCATGACGCGGCGTGTTCTGTCGCCCCTAACGGGGCTAGGGGCTCGCAACACTGCCGTTCCCACCGTTGAAACGGTGGGCTACTGTCGGGTGTCCCTGCCGGGACAAAGAGGGAATCAGATGGAAATCGGTGAGCAAGCAGTCGTCCAGAGGACGGATTGAGGTCATTCATCCTGATCCTCCTCATCAAAGATCAGGCATGGAGGCAACCGCCCTCCGTCTCGAATCACAGCTGTCCCGATTTCGCGACGAAACGGGGGAGCAAACCATACCGACGATTCAATCTCCGTCTCGGACTCGAGTTCGGGTTGTGGCTTAAGCCTCGGCAGCTCGCTGTTCGCGGCCTGATCGTCATCCAAAACTACCATCACCCGATATCCTTCGAGGTCGGCCAGTGATTCGTCGAAACGCAGTTGCCCATTCTGGACTTCAGCGGAGAAGACGCGATGGATCATGACAAACTCCTGACGGGTGGGGGGGGGCCTCTCATTGTAACACCACCGGCCTTTGGTCGTCCGGCGACGAGTGCCAATCAGTGATTGAACAGGAACTCCTTCGTGTTCACCAGCGCCCAGATCAGATCCTGAAAGTTCTCGCGCGCCGCTTGTTGCGTGTCGATGGGCTGCCCTTCGGCGTTGAGTCGGGGTTCGGCCAGGTAGTCCATGGCGTGCTTCAACTCGTCCGAGCGCGGCTCACGAGAGAACGCCACGAGGTACAGCTCGCGAACCTTGGCCTCGGTGGGTTTCTCTTCCTTCGCGAGTCGCTCGGCGCGGCCCGTCGGGCTGGCCAGCTTGGACCGCAACTCGCCGGAGTTAATCAGGTGCAGACTCTGCGCCAGGCTCGATGATTGCACCCGTTCGCACTCGCAGACGCTCTCCGCCTCGGGACGACCGAAGACCCGCAGGAACTGTGACGAGCGGTTGTAGCTGTTGTCGGGCAAGGCCACCGCCCTTGTCCCGGCGGGGAGGTTGGCGAAGTCGGTTTGCGTCCCCGACAGATGATCGATGGCGTCCAGGAGGACTTCCGCTTGGAGCCTTCGCGGGTAGTAGCGCGAGTAGTTCTGGCGGTCCGCGAGGTTATGCTCGTTTGGTGTGGCACTGAGTTGATACGCATTCGACCGCGTGATGACCCGCACCAGTTCCTTAAGGTCGAACTTGCTCCCGATGAAATGCGTCTCCAAGGCTGCCAGCAACTCCGGATTGGTCGGCGGGTTGGTGTCGCGGATGTCATCCTCAGGCTCGATCAGACCGCGCTGGAAGAAGTGCTTCCAGTACCGGTTCACGAGGGCCTTCGCAAAGAACGGATTCTGGGGTCCGCTCATCCAATCAGCCAGCTTCAATCGCGGGTCTTCGTCGGCTGTAATCGCGGGGATCGCATCGCCGAGCGCAGCGGGTTTGAGCGACAGGCCGGTCTTGATGTTGTTGGCGGTGGCGATCCCGCGTTTGTGGAAGATCAGGTCTTCCCCGCGCGTGGCCGAGGGCTTGCGGCCCACCTGACTGAAGAAAGCGGATAAGGCGTAGTAATCATCCTGGCTCCAGCGCTCGAACGGGTGATGGTGGCACTGGGCACACTGCATCCGCACGCCGAGAAAGAGCTGGGCCACGTCTTCCAGTTGTTGCTTCGGCTCCTTGACCCGCTTGTACCACGCGACCGGCGGGTTGCCGATCACTGTCCCGGTGGCGGCGAGGAGTTCGCGGACCAGTTGGTCATACGGCTTGTTCGCCAGGAGGCTATCGCGGACCCAGGCATGGAACGCGAAGTTGGAGATCGTGTCGCTGGCATCGTCCCGCCGGTTCTTGAGCAGAGCTGTCCACTTGTTGGCAAAGAAGTCGGCGTAGTCCGGACTCTTGAGCAGGTCATCAATCACGAGGTCGCGTTTGTTGGCCTCGGTGCTAGCGAGGAACTTCGCCGTCTCTTCCTCGGTCGGCAATCGCCCAGCGATGTCGAGCGACACCCGGCGGATGAAGGTCGTGTCATCACACACCGGAGACGGCGGAACGCCGATCACCTTCAGATTCGCAAAGACTTGGTCATCCACAAAATTCCGTGACGGCGGCAACTGGTCGACCGGAGCCCCCAGCGGGATCGAGGCGCTAAACACAGCCACCTTCCCCTGGTAGCGGACCATCACGGCGGCCTTCCCCGTGATGTCGCTGGTCTTCACCAGGCCGCGATCGGTCACTTCGGCCATGCTGGAGTCGTTCGATTCATAGATCGCTAGCGGGGTCACATCGCGGGTCGTTCCGTCCGAGTACTTGGCAATGGCAGTGAGTTGCTGCTCAGCCTGGCGAGCGATCGTGCCGCGCTCGGGTTGGATCGCAAATGAGACCAGTTCCGGCGTCCCCGGTTTGTCGGCGGGAGCCCCTTGCCCGATCCAGGCCCGGAGAATCGCATACCCTTCACCCGTCACTGGCAGCCGCAAACCGCCCCCATGCGGCAACTGCCCCGAGGCCTTTTTGAGGATCAAGCTCTGCTCGGGAATCGCCGGAGACAACCGTCGCCCGCGATCTTCCTTGGTCAGGTGCTCAAAATCTTCCTGCGGCTCAAACCCAAACAGCGACAGCTGAAACCCGTTCCGCCCGCCGCCCGCCTTGGCGTGACACCCCCCGGTGTTGCATCCCGCCTTAGTCAGGACCGGCATCACGTCATTCGAAAAACTGACCGGAACTTCACCCGCCCCCAGGTGGCCCACCCCCCAGCAGAACACGACAGCCACCCACCGCAGGGGGTGCCAGCGATCGAATGGCTTCAGGCAATATTCGGGCATTTCGACTCCCAGTGCATCGCTTGGTCGAACAGAGCGGGCACCCCGTCTCAACCTCTTGATGTATAAACAAAGTCTAATGTATGGCAGTGCTCCGGAGTCAATGAATCATGGCGATTTCCGGGATTTGACCGAGGAAGGGTCCAAGCTCAATGCTTCGGCTTGAGATCTCTTTCCCAAGCTACGGCTGGAAGAATAGCTGTCTATTCGTTGATGAGAGGCAGTGCCAGACGGTCGCCGAATGGAGATTCTTGTGCCTTGGAAGGCCGTCCCGGCGGACTGGGGAGGCCGTATTCTAGTCGGGACACATTCAGCAGCCTTTCTGGCAGCACCCGTCATAACAGCAAGCATGGTCAGCGACCCGGGAAACGCCGATCAGTCTGTCGTCTCCACGCTCAAAGACAGGCTGGAAGCCGATCCCACACGAGAAAATGTCTGCAGCGCTCGAACTCCATGCTGATCGGCGAATGCGCATTTCCTGCCGGAGGAGTCTTTCAGATCCTTCGAGAATGGGAACTGCACTTGCCACCGGGCCGGGAGCCCTGATAAGCCACCAGCTCAATATTCCCGGCTGGTCCTCCGTGCCGTGGATCACCGATCACCGAGGAGGCTGTCATGGCTCTCGCGTTGACGAGCGACAAGCAGTTGAGAAACCTGTTCTCGGGTCTGGCGGAACAGACTTTCGAGGTGGAATACGGGATCGCCGACCCACCGCTGATCGACTACCTGTCGGATATGCTCGTCCGGTTTGTGCGACTCGAAGCCGTGTTCGCGATTCGAGATGAAGTGGGTCGTCGTCTCGATCAAGTGGTCGACATGCTGCGTGAGGCCGAGTCTCGCGAAGCGGAGCCGCGCCGCGAGGTTCACCGCCACATCGGCGACTTCACGCTGTTCTGGACCGGGGTCTACCCCGAGGGGCTGCTGAAGCTGAAGCACATCGACCGGCCCGATTGCTGGGTCAACTACCCCGAGACCGGGAAGCGGTGCTACCTGATCGCCAGTGAACACGCGGACGAGCCGCATCGTGAGCAGGCTCAAGTCCTGCGGCGACTGAGTATGCTATACGACACTTGCCGCGAGGGTCTGTACCGCGTTCGCCGCGAGTGGGATGCTCGCCCGCCGCAACGACGTGCCGCGTGAGCGAATCGGAACACCACGCACCACGAAAAAGCCCAGTGGTTGCAACCACTGGGCTTTCCGTTTTCACTCGACGCCACATTCGCTACTCAGCGAACTAGAACGTCAGAATCACATCGATGCCAAAGATCGATTGATCCGCGAAGGCAGGGTTAACCAGTGGGTTATTGCCACCCTGAGCACCGGGAGACCACTGGTGACGGATCTCGGGACGAATGACCAAGTTAGACGCTGGCTTGATGTTGACGCCCAGCGTGATCTCGTTGTACGAAACGCCATTGAACCTCATCCATTCCGCACGGCCACCCACTCCCACTTTGTCGTTGACGTTATAGATCAGATAGTTACCCGCACTGAACGAATTAAACACGTTGTTGTTGTTGATATCACTCGACAGTGCATAGTTCAGCTTGTCTGTCAGAGCGACTGTCGTCACGAAGTGGTGAGAGTTGCCATCCCCGTTCGCGCCCAGGTTGCCAATTGTCGTGATGTAGGCCACCGACACATCGTCCAACACCTTGACCGTGGCTCCACCGATGAATGCTGAACTGCCTTGGTTCTGAGTGAAACCGGTATCCCAGCCCGCGACCCAGCCGCCGTACAGCGTCACATCGTCCGACAACGTATAGGTTCCCAGGGCACCTGTGTGTGTGAACGGCTCGGTGAAGTTCCAAGCCAAAGCGTGGCTGTAAAAGAAGTTCCCATTCGCAGGGACCACTTCATATCCGGCTGGCGTGTAGAAGTGCCCGATCTTGACTGACAACTTGTCGTAAGCCAGGACGCCATAGGCCTGGGGCAGAGCGTTGTGGAACTGGCCATGATCGAAGCTGTCCTGGAAGTCCCAGAAGTTTCGATTGGGGTTGCCGTAGGATTGGGTGTTCTCACCGTCCAAACCGTACATGGCATCGACGCGGGCACCCCAGTCGAGGCCATCACTGCCGTCGGCGATCTTCTCGATGAACAACCAAGCCTGATGAACGTTGAGGGCATCCGGACGAGTGTTCAGCACACCATCCGAATTGTTGGTGTAGCCCGCCTGAACCCAGCCGCCGATATCCCAACCTGAGTCTTCATCCAGCAGCGTATCCCCCAGATCGACCTGGCTGAAAATCTCTTCAGCCCGTTCCCCACTGAAGAATTCGCCATCAGCTGCGGACGCAGAGGCCGCACATCCGAAACCAACAGCCAGCGTCATCAGCCAGCTGCGCATTGAAAACCGTCCCATGTGAATCACTCCGTTGGGTTGCGCAGAGCGCCTGCACTCCCGAGCCTATGTATGACGTGTCATTCCGAGATGCCACTTCCCCCTCATGCGGCGCGGAGGAAAGAAGCGTTGAGCGCGTGCCGAAATGTCCACAGTTCATGGATCGGCCACTCCATTCTTGAATTACTCAATACTTGGTGAGGCCCTTACGACTTCACTATTCGCTACGAGTCCATGCCGTGCATCGGCAATAGCTGCTGATCTTGGTGTAAAAACAACATTCCCGTGAACGGTACGGCGTCATCCGCCGGTGGCCGCCAGTGGGCTTTCGCTGACTGACTCGTGAAACTGATTACTTCCTCTCCGCCAAGGCTTCGTAGTACCGGCGGATTTGGGCTTCGTACTCGGGGAGGAAGGTATCGCTCAGGGACCTGAGCAGTGACTCTTGCTCGCGAGCGGGAAGGTGGCCCCAGACGCTGTTGCCTCGGGCTCCGGGGGCCAGGACGCCAGTGCCGGGCGTCATTGGACCAGCGACGTTCTCGCTCGACTCCGCAGAGTTCTGGTCATCCGCGCGGCGACCTCCGCTGCCACTGGGGTCCGAGGAACTCGATTCTGGGGGGGGCTTGTTCTGGGGATCGGAAGGGTCGGAGTTCGGTGAGGAGTTCTTGTTCTTGGGAGAGTTTTTGCTCGACTGGGACTGCGACGCAGCTGCCAGCAGCTCTTTCAGGCGATCGACGGCGAGTTGCTGGCTCTGCACCGCTGCTTGCGTTGGGGCGTCACTGTCGAGTTCCAGTACCGCCGCATCCATCGCCGTTAAGGCTTCATCGAGCAGAACCTCTGCACCCGAGAGTTCCTCGACCATCGCCTCGGCGTCGAGAGTGGGGGCATCCGCGCCGAGTTCAGCCGGTGTCGGTGGGGATTCGTCTTTGAGCGGTGTGGGATCAGCTGGAGCCGAATCACTCGCCGCTTCAGCTGCGATGACTTCCGGCTCCGGCGGTGAAGTCGGTTCAGCAGCGATGGCCGATGAGACAATCGCAAAAACAACCATAACTGCTGCGATCCAGCAGCGACCGTACGACGGACGTCCTCGTCCGTCGACCGCGCGACGGACAAGGATGTCCGTCGTCCATGCCATGTTTTTCTTCATTCCGGCACTCCTTCCGAACGGCCACTCGTCTCACCGCCGCCCAGCATCGAACGGGCCGTCTCCACTAACTTCTTTTGCCGGTCCCGCAGTTGTCTCAACTCGGCCAACTGGTTGGCGGTCAGAGCATGCCCGTTGCTCTTGAGATCTGCCAGTGCGCGGGTGCGGGTGAGTAATTCTTCCTGCATTCGCAGCAGCAGTCGCACCTCCACTGCCAGGAGTGGTGAAGATGGCTTCTGGGGATCACCGGAATCCCCGTCAGGCGGGGTCTGCCCCTCGGGAGTTGGCGGCGTAGGTAACGAATTCTGCGTGGACGGCAGACTAGCGATGAACTGCTCCAGCAGCGTCTCACCGGCCCGCTGATCAGCTTGCGTCAGGGCACCCGCATCGCGTTCATCGAGACGCTGAGAAGCGGCTGTGAAATGCTCCGTCGCCATGTTGAGGCACAGCCCCAGCACCCCCGTCGACCCGATTTCCTCGCCCGCTTGCCGAGTGCTTGTTGCCACATCACGCTGGGTATCGGCCACTCCCTGCACTGACTTCAACTGGCTGCGGGTCCACTTGCCTTGCGTCAGTCGTAGCTCTTCCACGCGGATCGTTTCGTCACGAGTCGATTTCGCGCGTTCGAGGAGCGCGATCACCAGCTGGCCGACCGTGTCCAGTCGCTCCTGATCCGCGCGCTGGCTGGCATCCTGGAGTTCCTCCGCGAGCGACTCTTGTGCCTGCCCCAACTCGTCGAGTGCTTCCGTTTGCCGTTCCAGAGACGGTGTGACCTGGTCCTGTTCGAGCGTCTCGGTCGCTTCCCGCATGCGGTCGCTAGCTCGCTTCGTCGCCGACGCCGATTCGGCATGCTGCTCGCGCCGCAGACGTTGAGCCAGCTCGGAAGTCTGCTGCTCGATCTCTTGTTGCAGCTTCATCAGTTCTTGCACCTCAGCCGCCCGCTGACCATCGGCGGTCGGGCCGGAGAGCGCCTCCGTGCGCCGCCGTAGTTCGTCTTGCTTTTTACTCAGGACGGTGGCGTCCGCGATCGCTTTGCGGAGTCCCTCGACCTCGGACTTTGCGGTCGGGGCACGCTCCTGTTCCCATTCCTTCCGCAGAGTCTCCAGCGACTCAATCAACTTCTGCTGAGCGTCCGTTGCCGCTTGCACATGATTCCGCCGCAGGTCTTCCGAGATGCCGCGCATCGTGGCGGCGACCGACTGGTCCGACAGGCGTTTGGCCATCTCCGCAAAGGCGGCGTTGTCTGCACTCGACTCCGTCGTGGGCGTGGCCGCTTCGAGCTGCGAGGCGAGTTGCTCGACATCGCGGGCGAGGGCCGTCTGGCGATCGGCGGCTCGGGCGAGGTCGGCTTGCTCCTGCGTCGACAGATTCGGCAGAGGCTTGCCAGTGGTCTGCTGCCCGACCTGCAGTGATTGCTCGCGCAGACCTGTCTGTCGACCGGCAATGTCCGTGAAACGCTTCTGGAAGTCTTGATCGCGTTGCCAGTCCGCCAGTTCGCTCGACAAGTGAGTGAGGTCATCCAGCACCCGCAGCTGTCCCGCTTGGGCCTCAGCCAGCGCTGCCGTCGTCTGCTCCGGTGGAGTTGCTGTCGCTCCCGGTTTGGGCTGCGTTCCCTGATGGACAGCGGCCAGTAGCTTCTCGACTGCGGGGAGGACTTCGGCGGCCAGCGGGGTCAGTGCGGCCTCCCAACGATTGAGCGAATCGGTCGTTGCCGGGTCGGTCAAGCGGTTCTGCTCCATCTCTTGCTGCAGGGTGTTTAAATCGGCCAATATGCTGCGCGGAGTGAGGGCGAGTGCCTGACCGACCTCCTTCTGTTCGGCCTGAACTCGCTCCAGATCGAGCTGGTCAGACGGTCGCAGCTGGCCGACGGTCTTCCATTGCTCGGTGATCTCGCGGGTCGTCTGCTCAATGGCGGCTTGGCGATCCCGCAGCGGCGTGATCCGCTCGGCGATCTGGATCCGGCGACCGCTGAGTTCCTGCTGCTTCTCGGCCGGAGTGAGGATTGAGACTACGCGAACCGCACTGCGTCCGACCTGCCCCGGCGAGCCGTTTAGGTTGTACGCATCGGTCGCCTGTAACCAGAAGCGGACCTGCGAACCGGGGACCAGTGCGAGGTCCGCGAGATTCCACGTCGTCCGGATGGTCTGCTCCGTCGAGGCCACCTTGTCCGGGCCGAGAGGGAGCGACCGCTGCTCCGTCGCGACCTGCCCGCTGGGGGACATCACCGGCAGCTCATAGACCAGTTCGACCTTTTGCAGGCCAAGATCGTCGTGGGCTGCACCTTCGATCGGGATCTCGGCCAGGGCGGTGACTCGCACATCGGTCGCCGGGATCAAGAGCGAGACAACTGGCTCCTGATCAGCGACGCCGCGAATCTCATAGCGCGGCGGATTCGCGGCCCGCAGCCCATACGGGTCGACTAAATCGAGCCAGTACGTCGAGCGTTCGGCGTTCGCCAGTGTCCATGCCAGAGAGAACTGGGTGCCCTCGGAGTCGAGCGAAATCGTCTTCCGAGGACTATTCCCCGTGTTCAGCACGACCGCTTTCAGTGGAGCGACTGCTCGGCAATGAATCTCGACCTCACTGCCCACGAGGCCCTGCAAGTGACCGACACCACTATTGGTAGTCTCCACGGGTCGACCCGTGTACGCGGGCGGAGTGATCGTGATCTCGAAAGAGGCCACGCGCGGTGTCGGCACGACATCGACCTTGATCCACGGGGCCCGGTCATCGTCACCGCCATGCACGCGGAACTCGAAGGGCTCTGTCGTCGGCAAGCTGGCGACGGCGACGGCATGCGGCTTACCCTGCACATCGCGCAAGGTCGTTTGTCGCAGTTCGCCCTTGTCCGGTGCGCCCGTTGAGGACCGACGTTCGAACAGCACCTTAGCCGGGAGTGAACCGTCGCGGTTCTCGATATAGAGCGTCAGCGGCTCGCCCTGGCCCGCCCGCAGTGCCGGATCGCGAGTCGCGACCAACGGCTCCAGCTCACTGTTCAGATAGACCAGCGTTGTGCGCCGGGGCCAATCCAACTCCACGAGTGGAGCAATCAAGCGCGCCCCACCCACACGGGTCAACTCCGGCGACAGAACCGCCACCAGTCCGACGACACACAGCGCCAATCCCGCTCCGAACATCACTGAGTACACTCGCCCCGGAACCACCACCGACCGCCACGGAACCGTGGCCAGCTGGAGTTGCGCCCGGCTGACCGTCACTTGCTGCAACAGCGGAGCCCCGAGCGTGGCTGAGAGCTGGGACGAATCGAACTCGACAGCAGAGGTCAGATCCGGAGTGAGTAACGGCCACTGGCGGTGAATCACACGGGCCAGTTCGAGGTCCGTCAACTTGGCCCGTAACGGACGAACCAGGAACCTCCACCCGACGACGAGGATGGCCGCCAGCCAGATCGCCGTCGGAGCCACTCGGCTCGGCCAAGATTGCCAGCGGGCCAAAGCATCGATCGTCCCGAGGGCCACGCCCATCCCGACCACCACAAGCAGCAACGCCGCCACCCCGCGCACGAACACCCAGCCGCGCGCCCGGCGTCGAAGGGTTTCCAAATCGTGGGAGAGACCGGGCATAGAGTGCCGTGGCGTGAAGGAGAACTCGACCATCTCGATTCTACGCCGGGAAGGCCACGCATCTCAATTGGATTCGCCGAAATCCCCGTCACCTTGTGTGTATCACAAAAGTCGGTCGCGATGGTCCTCTGCCCCCTCTCCCCACGGGCGAAATGGCTTTCGGGGAGGACGCCACTGTGGGGTGAGGGTCGGGGTGAGGGGGACTGAGCGAGCGGGATTAGTTCGCGGCAGTTGAAGATGCTGTCGAGTGTTCGTCGCCCCTTACTGCTGTTTTCGGATGCCAAATCGGACGTCCCGACGCCTCCTGCCGACGCCTCGCATCATCCAGCATGGCGACAAAATCGCCCTGAAACCTATCCGACATCTCACGACGGGTCTGATGGATTTCGTCAATAATCGGATCAATCATTTGTTTCGGGATCATTGGCCAACATCTCCTCGGGTGTACAGATGACGGGAATCGGAATCGAAAGGTCAGCCAGAACCGCGTGAATTCTGGTCAAGATCTTCGCATTCGCGATGTGACGACAGTTCCATGTCAAGAGATATGGTATCCGATGATGAGCGACGAGGGCGATGTGCAAGGCATCCGTGCGCGCCTTCGGGGGCAGTATGGCTCTCCCCATAATCTCGTCCGCAATCTCGGCAATCTCCGGATCGAGCGGGAGTAGCGGAATCCCATTCAAGGCCTGGAGGCGTTCAGCCGCCAGACTGGCATCTCCTGCTGACGCTTCGTCGATGACATATTGTGACACAACCAATTCATAGAGGGACCGTTCGTCATTCCACCATTGGTGGGTCAGCAATTGACGAGCAGCCACGACCACATGCTGACTGGGGCGTTGGCGTAGATAACTGACGATCGAAGTTTCGATGTAGACCGTGTCCATGTGGGCAGTATATCACGATTTCAGGCATCGCACTGCACATCGTCCCACGCTTCAAAGCCGAGCATCCACTCGAACGCATACTGCCGTTGATACAAGACGGTAATATCCAGGTCGCTGGGTAGTAGGTGTTCTCCCTTCTTGCGGGTCTGGATGTACTGGCACCACAGGTTGTCGTGACGGTCTCTCTCGGCCAGTAGCACTCCCGGTGGCCGAAGAGTGGCCGATGCCAAGAACGGCTCGATATCCGAGCCGAGTAGCGGGATGATCTCATCGACCAAGCGGCGGGTGTCGCATTGGCGGGTCGGGAGGCCGAGCGTGTCGATCTTGCCGACAACCCACAGTAATGTCCATTCGGTTTCCTGATGCCAACGAAGGCTATTCCTGGCCTTCTCATTGAACGAATCAGGCGCGAGCAGGAATTCTTTCTCCTGCGGGCTGACCTGCTCCCACACACCCTGTTCCTGCAACCAATCGACAATCGGTTCGGGATCGACCTCACAGGCAACCGCAACGACGCCTTGCAAAATGATAGCGCGGGTGGCAATTTGGCGGGCAGTGATCGGGCACAGCTCGTCGTAATCCTCAACGGTCGGAGGGGTCGGAGCGGTCGGAGCGGTCGAGATACCGCGAAACATCGCCCACTCGGCAGTGGTTGGCTGTCGGGTTGGGTTCGTCATCGTTTGCCCCCTTTGACTTGAGACTCCGAAGCTAGCATGAAACTGAGTAAGGCAAAATTCATGAACACAGGCATCGATAAGCCACCTACTTAAGCGTCTGCATCGCCCGACTGCTTATTGGACTCATTTATACTTCGCGCGGCTGGGAATGAGGTCTTGGCAGGATCGCTGTTTTCGGAGAAGATTCGCTTCGGTTGGCAGAGGGACGATCGAACAGCGTGACGCAGGAGTCAAGGATGGCTCGACTGGTGTTTACAGAGTCTGAG
>JANPCU010000043.1:0-36463 GCA_031431195.1 Planctomycetota bacterium
ATCCCCCAGCACCTCGGAAAACGCAGCTACGGCACCAGTTCCAGTGTCAGCCACAGGCTCGGGTCGCCGTCGAAGGGGAACTCGGGCGTGAGGGCCAGTGGGTGAGTGCCGAGTTGCTTGTCTCGCAGTTGGGCGAAGAAGCCGATGCGGGGCTGGGCCGTGGGGTCGAAGCCGGTGAGGGTTTTGGCGGGTAGCCAGACAGCCAGCCGGTAGCCGGTTTTGGAATGCTCGGAGTAAGCAAGAAAGTCGTCACTCTCGGCCAGCTTGGCGTCTTGACTGGCTCGTGGCACTGGAACGGGGACCACCACAGGGTCACGACCCGACTCGCCGCCTCCACTGGGCAGCACACACAGACAGTGGCAGAACCGCGTCGCCCGGTGGACGTTCTGCGTGTCTCGCGTATCGATCCACAGCTGGAGGCCGTCGGATTCCAGCGGGCGATCCGGGTTGCAGGCCCACGCGGATTGGCCGGTGACCTCGACGACGAAGGCGAGCCCCTCGGGATTCCACGCCGCCTTCCAGATGACGGGGAGGCTGGCCTCTTCCAGCTGCCGGGGCACCGTTAGTACGGCCTCCTGCGGCAGCGTCCAGAGCGGCTTCCCGTTGCCTGGCAGACGGTCGACGTGCGGGACCGGAAGGATCCAGCGAAACTGAAGTTCGGGGGGGAGGAGCAGGGACATCGGGGGAGGTTTCGCGAGAGGTCAAGCCAGATCGACATTCAATCCGCAGCCCTGACTTTCCCGGGATTCGCGAGGCAGGTCAAGCGTGCGGGAGTCGCCCTGGAAGACGGAATGTCGTTGCGGGCTCTGACACCGCCAGCCGGACCGGAGAACTGATCAAATATCAGAGGGCGACTCGGGGCGCCACACTTCTCCCTCCCCACTTCGCGTCCTTGGCTTCCTTGGTGTTCAATTCTCCGTTTCCTTTTTTCCTGAGGATGAGGAAGAAGACTTGAACACCAAGGAAGCGAAGGGGGAGCAGAACATCCTGCTCCGCATGTGATCACGCAGGCTCTCGACGCTCAGTGTGGCGAGGGGCGAGGACATTCGTCGTACTGCCCCTTACGCAAATACCCCGCTAATCGTCTGCCCGTGATCGAGCACCGGATGCGGTCGTCATTGCGGATCGGGCAGCCGTGTCTCGGTCGGAATGCCGAGAGCTTCGTACACCGTGGCGGCGATATCCGCTGGTCCCCACGGGACAGTCGTGGGCCACGCAGCCTGCGCATCGCTGGCTCCGATGACCTGCCCGGCCTGCGTCCCGCCTCCCGCAAAGAAGATCGAGCCGCACATGCCCCAATGATTCGTCTCTCCGCGACTTGCCTTTCGCCTTTCGCCATCCGACTGCGTGCCCTAAACTCTGTCTACTCCCTGAATTCGGGTTTAGCCCGACTCCCTTCCTTTCCTCCCTTTTCGCATGGAATCGCGTCATGCGCGCGCTGGCAGTCCGCCCTGGCATCAAGCACTCCGCTCATATTGCAGAACTCTCCGATCCCCAACTCGACAGCATCCCCGGCGGTCGAGGGGTCTTGGTCCGCACGCTGCAAGTCGGCGTCGATGCGACCGATTGGGAGATCAACGAAGCCCTGTACGGTCGGGCCCCCGAGGGGTTCAATTTTCTCGTCATGGGGCACGAAGTCTTCGGCATTGTCGAAGCCGTCGGCCCCGCTGTCACGCACGTGCAGCCGGGGGATTACTGCACCTGTACAGTACGGCGACCGGGTCCGACGCTTTTCGACCTCATCGGACGAAACGATGTCACCGGCCACGAGGAATACTACGAGCGCGGGATCAACCTGCGGCATGGATTCATGACCGAGCGCTGGGTCGATGATGCCGAGTTCGTAGTCAAAGTGCCGCAGGGGCTCAAGCACTTGGGCGTGCTGTCCGAACCGGCCAGCGTCTGTGCCAAGGCGATCGAGCAGGCGCACCTCGCCCAGCAGCGGCTGCAAGTCTGGGAGCCGAAGCTGGCTTTTGTGATGGGGGCTGGACAGATCGGGTTGCTCACCACCCTGATGTTGCGGCTACGCGGGTTGCAGGTCTACACGCTGGCCCGCACCCCGAAGCCGGGGCTGAAGGAAGAGATTTGCCGGGCCTACGGGGCGTCCTACGTCAGCACCAAGGAGACCTCGCTCGACGACCTGGTGAAGAGGGTTGGTAAGCCTGACCTGATCGTGGAGGCGACCGGATCGAGCGCTGTGGCGTTCGACTCCATGCGCATTCTGAACATTAACGGGGTTCTCGTCTGGACCAGCGTCACCGGCGGCCAAAAAACGACCACCGTTCCGTCGGATGTGATTAACCTCGAATGGGTGCTGGGGAATAAGCTGCTGGTCGGATCGGTGAATGGAAATCGCCATCACTTCGCGCAGGGGCTGGCTGATCTGGCGCTAGGCGAGGTGATGTTCCCCGGTGTGACGCAGCGGATTCTGACCACCCCGGTCGAGGGGTTCAGTGACCCGCAGAAGATCATGGATCTGCTGAGCGATCCGAGCCAATTGAAGGTGTATGTGAACGTGGCGAAGTGAGGGCGGACTTTTCATGAGACTCCGCCATCAATGAGATGTTGACGGCGGTGATCGCTTGTTGGTGATACCCGATCAGTCTCAGATCATCGGTGAAGCCAGTGCCGGAACGTAGGCGATGTCGCTCCGCGACTCGCATTCCGCCACCCAAAGACCTCACACATTCGCGACTCGAAAGGCGTCCAAGCCAGGGATCTCGCGCTGAGGATGAGTACGTCGAACGACTTACTACCAACTCGTGAATGCACTCCAATTCATCAATCAGCGGCAATTGATCTTGTCCACATTGATGTTCCGGCGAATAATCCCATGTCGGCCATGCTCATTCGTAATTCGGCGTTTGCACGGACCTGATGCGGGGACATTCCTGAGCCTCGTACAAGGTGACTCGCCGCTGGCGATCCCTCGCTCCCCGTCCGTGCCAACGCCGCTCGCCCCGTGGTGCCGATACTGAGTGGAGGTTGTCATGCAGGCTACCGGTGAAGTTCTCCTGAAACAGCTGTCCGAGCGTCCCGACATCCTCCAGTACCGCTTGGAGCACTGGCAGGGGTCGTTCACGGAATACCTTGATCTGGTCAAGAAGAATCCCAAGCTCACCCGCACGGCGTATCAACGTCTGTACGACATGATCCTGGTCGATGGGTCATCGCCGGTGGACGGCAGCCGCGACCTGATCCGCTACCACTTCTTTGACAGCCCCCACAACGGCGGCGAGGACGCAGTCTTCGGCCTCACCCGCCCGTTAATGGAATTGGTCAACGTCTTCAAATCAGCGGCCATGAAGTACGGCACGGAGCGCCGCGTGCTGCTCCTGCACGGCCCGGTCGGCAGCTCGAAATCCACGATTGCGCGCCTGCTCAAACGCGGTGTCGAGCGCTATAGCCGTACCCCCGATGGAGCTGTCTACACCTTTGGTTGGAAGGAAGAGGACGGCTCGATCAGCTGGGATCCGATGATCGGCGAACCCCTTCAACTGATTCCGGCCAGCCATCGCGAAGACGTGTGTGCGTTCCTCAATGAGGGCCTCGGCGAGAACGACTACAAGGTCGAGATCACGGGCGATGTCTGCCCGCTCGCCCGATTCTTCTTCAAGGAGCGGTTGGAGAAATTCGATGGCGACTGGACCAAGGTGCTGGAGACGATCGCCTGCAAGCGGGTGTTCCTCTCAGAGCAGGACCGCATCGGCATCGGCACCTTCCAGCCCAAGGACGAGAAGAACCAGGATTCGACCGAGCTGACCGGCGACATCAACTATCGCAAGATTGCGACGTATGGGTCAGAGTCGGACCCGCGGGCCTTCAACTTCGATGGGGAGTTCAACGTCGCCAATCGCGGGCTGATCGAGTTCATCGAAGTCCTTAAACTCGATGTGGCGTTCCTGTACGATCTGCTGGGGGCCTCGCAGGAACACAAGATCAAGCCGAAGAAGTTTCCGCAGACCGACATCGATACGGTCATCCTCGGCCATACCAACGAGCCAGAGTATCGCAAGCTGCAGTCGAATGAATTCATGGAGGCCCTCCGCGACCGCACGATCAAGATCGATGTGCCGTACGTCACGGAACTGAACGACGAGATCCGCATCTACCAGAAGGACTACAACCCCAAGCGAGTCCGCAAGCACATCGCCCCGCACACGCTCGAAGTCGCGGCCATGTGGGCCATCCTCACCCGCCTCGAAGAGCCCAAGCATCACGGCCTGACCTTGATGCAGAAGCTCAAGCTCTACAACGGCAAGACCCTCGCTGGCTTCACAGCTGAGAACGTCAAACAGCTCAAGCGCGACGCCAAGCACGAAGGGATGCAGGGGATCTCGCCGCGCTATGTGCAGGACAAGATCTCGAACGCCTTGGTGGTCAATACGACGGCCACATGTCTCAACCCGTTCATGGTGTTGAATGAGTTGGAGGGCGGCTTACAGCACCACTCGCTGATCCCGAACGAGGAGCTGCGAGCGAGTTACCGGCAGCTGATCTCGGTCGTCAAAGACGAGTACACCGACGTGGTCAAGAACGAAGTCCAGCGGGCCATCGCCTCGGACGAGGACGCTCTGACGCGGCTCTGCTCGAACTACATCGACAACGTGAAGGCGTACACGCAGCGGGAGCGGGTCAAGAACCGCTTCACCGGCCAGGACGAAGACCCCGATGAACGGCTGATGCGTTCTATCGAAGAGCGGATCGACATCCCCGAATCTCGCAAAGACGACTTCCGCCGCGAGATCATGAACTACATCGGAGCCCTGTCGCTGGACGGCAAGTCGTTCAACTTCAAGACAAATGAACGCCTGCAAAAGGCGCTCGAGATGAAGCTGTTCGAAGATCAGAAGGACACGATCAAGCTGACGAGTCTCGTCTCAAACGTGATCGACAAGGACACTCAAGAAAAGATCGACATCGTGAAGTCCCGCCTGATCCGGAACTTCGGCTACAACGAGGAATCGGCCACGGACGTGCTGCAGTACGTGGCGAGTATCTTTGCCCGTGGGGACGCGAAGGGGGAACCGGCACGGAAGTAAGCCTTCACGTGAGAATCCGGTGAGACGAATGCATCAGTGCAGGAGTGAAAGGACGACACAACGTGGCAATGTTCGTACACTTGGCACCGGAGAAGAGGGTGCCTGTGATTCTACGGAATGGAATTCGCCGCATGCGACGGGCACGTGGAGACTTTCCTGGCGGCGTTTTTGCTGTCCCAGTCACCCGTAACTTCTACGTTTCGCACCAATGGCTTCGAGAGTTGAAGCGGCAAAACCAGGCTGTGATAGCCGGAATCTACTTTCGTATTCCAGACTCAGAACAAGTCTGGGTCGGCCATTACGGTCAGGCTCACCGCTGGATGACTTCAGCGGAAGCGGTCGCGGCGTTCATGAATGCGGAAGATGCTTATGGCTGGGAAGTCATCATCCCCCGAGCGATCGAAGCGAGAGAACTCCATCGGACCCGCCAACTCAAACAAGTCATCGGATGGCGGATTTCTCCCGGCGCGAAGGGAAAGCCTCCGTTCTGCACATGCAAGTTCTGCACCCGAGGTGACTACGGGGCTAAGCGTCTACGTGAACGGTTGAAGTCATCCACTTCATCGTTGGAGGAGAAATGATGTCCGATCACTCTCAATTGGAAGATGAACGGATTGTTCTGGCTCGAGACATCGGAGCGATTCGAGACGCCTTCATCGAACAACGACGACAATCGCACGCGGATGAGGGGAGGGTTGTCACTAATGACGACATCCTCACTGAGTGGTATTGCTCCGAAGAGTTTGCCCAGTTGATGTCGATTCAGGGGCACCTCGCTAAGAAACAAGTGCTACAAACAAGCGGGAAGTTGTGATGTCGAAACCGTGGCTCTGGATGTTGGCTGGCCCGAACGGTTCCGGCAAGACTTCTCGCTCGCAGGGCAGTCCGATTCAAGCTCTCATTCCCGGAGTGGAGTTCCTGAATCCAGATGACGAGACACTGAAGAAACTCCTGTCTCTCGGGTACGCAGGGTTCCATGATGCCCCTCTCACGTTGCAGCGATCGCAATTCATCGAATCGGCCAACGAGGTCGAAGAGCGTCTGACGACCATCGTGACGAACGGTGGTCAAGTCGGCATTGAAACCGTCCTGAGTACCGACAAGTACCTCTCCCTCGTCGAGCAGGTGCGGTCCGTCGGCGGACGCTTCATGTTGATCTTCGTCGTGGTCAACTCCCCCGAACTCGCCTGCGAGCGGGTGGCGATCCGGGCGGCCAAGAAAGGCCACTCCGTGCCACCCGACAAGATCCACGACCGCTGGTACAAGTCGATCCAGAAACTCCCCAAGTTCGCCGCCCTCGCCAAGGCGTTCTGGGTCTTCGACAACTCCAACTCGGACCCGGCCTTGCCGCCCGTGCTGGTCGCGCGAGGCGTGGATGGCGTCCTGGTCCGGCCACCACTGCCCAGCTTCGAACTGCTCGACCAGCAATGGGCAATGATTCCAATGAGACCCTGAGCGATGTCTCGATGCTCCCTTTTTGATTACACAGTGGTTTGATTGAAAAGGCTTCACCGGCCAGGATGCAGGCCCCGATGAACGTCTGCTGCGGGTCGATCTCTGGGAGACCTCCGAAGGATGTACGCTCTGGCTGGCGGGTCGGGTGAGTGGCCGAACTCAACCGAGAACGAACACCCAGGCGAGGAGACGGTTCGTTTTTTAGAAACGCTCTCGTCTCATGCCCCCATTCTTGACATACTTCACCGCTGAACAAATCCGCATCGCCAAGGAAGAGGGCACCATGCAGGCCAGTCAATTCCAAAGAATCCGCCCAGTGCTGGGACTGCTGCTGGGACTGTGGATCGCAGTTCCGCCATCGGTCAGTGCTCAAGCCCGCAATGCCTACACGATGGCCCGTGAGTACATGGTGACCGAGTATGTGGCCGCAGAAGGGGTCACCAATCCGCGCGTGCTGGAGTCGATGCGAGCAGTCCCCCGGCACCAGTTTGTGCGCGAGGAACTGCGGCCGTTTGCCTACAACGACCAAGCCCTGGATCTGGGGCACAAGCAAACGATCTCGCCGCCGTTCATCGTGGCCTACATGACCGAAGTGATTGATCCGCAACCGACGGATATCGTCCTCGAAATCGGTACGGGCAGCGGTTATCAGGCCGCTGTGCTGTCCAGTCTCGTCCAGGATGTCTACACGATTGAGATCGTGGAACCCCTCGGGAAGCGCGCTGCCACGACTTTGAAATTACTCGACTACAAGAACATCCATTGCCGGATTGGGGATGGTTACAAGGGCTGGCCGGAGCAGGCCCCCTTCGACAAAATCATTGTGACTTGTTCGCCCGAGAACATTCCCGAGCCGCTGGTCGAGCAACTGAAAGAGGGGGGCAAGATGATCATCCCCCTCGGAGAGCGCTACCAGCAGGTGTTTCACTTGTTGGAGAAGAAGGACGGCCAACTGGTCCAGAAAAAGCTGATCCCCACGCTGTTCGTTCCGATGACCGGTCGGTCGGAGGATCTGCGTGCGGTACTCCCCGATCCCCAAAACCCGAAGCTCGTCAACGGCGGGTTTGAGGAGTCAACACTCCTTGAAGGGCAAGCGGACGGCTGGCATTATCAGCGCCGCGGCAGCTTAATGAAAGAGGGAGCCCCGGAAGGAAAGCAGTTCATCTGCTTCGAAAATCACGAAGCGAGCCGCACGGCTCACGCCCTGCAGGCGGCAGCCATCGACGGCAGTTTCGTGGGCGAACTCGCGTTCAGCTGTCGCGTGAAGTCGAACAACATCCATCAAGGAGCGGGGTCCCGGGAATTGCCGGGTTGTGTACTCCATTTCTTCGATGGACAGCGAGTTCCGATCGGGTCGGTCTCCGTCGGCCCCTGGCTGGCGGACCAAGAGTGGACCCGCATCAGCAAATCGATTCCGGTCCCCGGTGCCGCGCGCGAGATGATCATTCAGGTCGGTCTGAATGGAGCCACCGGGACCGTGTGTATCGACTCAATGCAGATTCAGGGTGTCTCGCGCGTGGGCAAATCGCGATGAGCCAGCTTGCTCGCGTACCTCCCAGAGGGTGGACGGATGACACGAGTGAATACTGGACAGGCTCGGGCCTCCACTTTCGGATTCATCGGATTGATTATACTTCACGCGGAGCGGAATGAGACATTCTGGCGAGCGTCCCGCTTGAGCCGGATGGTGCTTCGGGGACTCGCGGCAGAACCGGGGGGCTGACGCCGCCCCACTCGCTAAAACCTATCAATCGGCGCCGCGCGAGGTCAACGACATGCACCGGGCGGAGCCAACCACTGAATACCCTCCGCGCCGCTGGCCCTGGCAGCTGCTGTGCTGGCTCTGGGCCTCGCCCGCTTCCCTGGTGGGATTGGTGGCGGGAATGGTGGGGCTGTGTACTGGGGGGAGTATCCAGCGGGTTGGCCCCACCCTGGAGTTCTGGGGCGGAGCGGTGAGCGGCCTCATGCAATCTCGGCTCGTCCGGGCACGAGGGATGACGCTGGGGCATGTGATCCTGGGTGTGTCGCAGCCAGCGCTGGAGTCAGTCCGCCTGCACGAGTGGGTGCATGTTCGTCAGTATGAACGCTGGGGGCCGTTATTTCTGCCCGCGTATTTGATCAGCTCGGCCGTTCTCTGGCTGGCCGGACGGAATCCCTACTGGGAGAACCCGTTCGAGGTGGAAGCCTACGAAGCGGACCGGCGGAGAGATAAGTGACCCTCGGAATCCTGCTGAAGTGAGCGGCCCGTCGTGACTGACCCGCCAGTCTTCCGAAGTTTTCTGTGAGGCGAAGTCTGGCTGCTTGCCTGAGTACAGTCGTCTATGCAATATTAACATTGCGATATCCCCTTTCCTGCAATGTGGTTACGAAAAACCACCAGCCGGCAGTACGGCAAACTGGATATTCTGAACGCTTTGTCGGTTGAAGTTCTCCAGCGAGAGCGGATGATATGGACGAATTGAACGTTTTGTCGTCCAGCGTCTCCCTGGAGAAGATTCGATGACCACTGCATTTGCCGCCAAGCCTTCACGTAGCGACCTTGTCCAGCGATCAAAATCACTGCTGGTCCAAGAGATCAGCTTTATCCACTCGCCGGAGTTTCTCAAGCTGACTCTGGCGGATGTCGAGTGGCAATCGGGAGAGATTTACGCCGATGAGTCTCAGGACTTTCGATCGACTGGGGATCGGATCGTGCCGTCCCATCTGTCGTATCTCTTTCAGAAGCCATTGCTGACACCTCCCGGGGAACTGCACTTGTTCCGGCGGATGAACTACCTGAGATTCTTGGCCAATCGAAAGCGCTCCCAGATCGATCCGAGTCGGCCACGTGTCAAGGTCGTGCGTGAGGTGGAGTACCTGATTGCCGAATCGGAGATCGCTCGGCGACAGCTGGTCGAATCCAATCTGCGGCTCGTCGCGTCGATCGCCCGCAAGTTCTCAAAGTCCATGAATGACTTTGAGGAACTGCTGAGTGAGGGCAACGCGATCCTGCTTTACGCCATCGACAAGTTCGATTTCGGTCGCGGCTTTCGCTTCAGCACCTATGCCACACACGCCATTCAGCGGCACTTCTTCCGCGTCATTCAACGCATGCAACGCAAGCGGCGCTTCGAGGTCGATAGTCCTGCCGAACTACTGCTCGAAACCGTGGCGGCACCGGCCACCGAGATCCAGTCGAGCGGTCCGGCACTCACCCCCGAAATGCTACGTCAGATGTCCAAACTTCTCGACGACCGCGAGCGGTTAATCATTGAAGAGCGATTCGGACTGCGGACGAAGAACTCTCAGGAAAAGACCCTCAAAGTCCTCTCAGACGAAATGGGCCTGAGCAAAGAGCGAGTTCGCCAGCTGCAGCATCGGGCACTGGCTAAGCTCAGAGAGTTTCTGGAATGCCAGGGCATGACCCTGGCCGACTTGGAGTAATGAGCAGGTGGCCGGTTGAGACATCGCAAGGGGCGACATGACGCATTTTTGGAGGGACGATGAACTAGGCCGTTCGTTTGGAGTAACTTCGGGAGTCACGGACCCTGGAAATGTGGTGCCAGCGACTCTGTTCAGCACAACCCAACGACTTACAGACGATCAACTGTCCGAAATCAGCTGTCCGCGTTCAGTGAGCAAGCGACCGTTCCGAGTGCAACCGGGCGTTTCGGTGGACATGACAGACCTTGCCCTGCCTTTCCACAACGGCTCGTGATATGTTCATGAGGGCGATGTCATTCAGTTCCATGGCCTCGGGGAATCTTCATGTCCGTTCGCAGATTAGCTCGGGATGAGATTGGAAATCGGGGAGCTGCGATCTTGCCTCCAAGCTTCGTCTGTTATTAGAACCGCAGCGTCGCGGGGAATTCGTGGCGATTGATGTCGAAACGGAGGATTACGAAGTCGCCAGTGACGCCGATGTGGCGAGCGATCGACTTTGGGAACGTTGTCCCGATGGGCAGATTCTAAATGCCTCCCCGCACAAGCGAAAGCGTGGGTTCACGCGGTGAGCAGTGAACGATAGGCTTGGCCTTCGATCTGGTGCTTTCGGTGTTTCCACCAGCGGAGGGCAGCGGCGATTAGACCGTCGATCGTGGGGTGTTGGTGGTTGCGTGTAATCTCGTCGCGGAGATGCCACCAGATGCGTTCGTTGAGGTTCAGCTCCGGCGAGTACTTCGGCAGGAACACCAGTCGGATGCGGGGGTGTAGCGCAGGGCTCCGCATCTCAATCGGTCGGAACAATTACTGCAGTGTCCAGTCATTCGTCAAGGGCCTGTTTGGAAACGGACCGCTGGGTCAAAAACTGAGACGGAGCAACGCACGTCAACGAGCGGTGCGATGGAAATGATGACAGCTTGTACTCCACGCGGGGAGATATGAGACATATCGTAGGACGGACGTCCTCGTCCGTCCGTGTGGATCAACCCAGAATTACGACGGACTCGGACGTCCGTCGTACGCCTCGATCTCGCCCGCGTGAAGTATAATTTCAGAATTAATAGACCGTCGAGTGGATGGAGCGGGCGAAGCATTGTGCACAGATTGATATTATCGTGCTTGCGTTGTGCGGGGGGATTTGTGGATGCAATTCGTGTGAAGAATTGCCGAATTATGGGCGGGACAAGCGGGCCGGGTTCATCGAGCGGGCTGCGGAATGGCAATGGGGTTCGGCGTACGCCCGCCGCAGGCCGCCGAATGAGCGTCCGTGGTTATTTATCCCCAGCGATCGCTGCCAGGTCACCTCCAGGTCGCCGCCAGTCATGCACGCCTCAGCGGGGTGAACAGTCGCACCCCATCTCCTTCAAACATCAGGTGGGGCAGAGAGCGGAACCCCGAGCAGTCTGTGCGTCAGAATTCTCGGGATTTTCGGCTTGACGTAAGGTGTGTGTGTGTGCGTGTGCGTAGGTTACGTCGTGTGGCTTAAAACATTGCACAGGGCCGTGCAATTTTCCCGGCAAGGAGGTACTTTACTGCTGTTCAGGAAGGTACGACTCATGTTTCAGTTGCCCATTCGCCGAGTGATGCAGTTTGTGGTGATGATCGTGGCTCTCGTGTCGATCCCCGATGTCTGCCAAGCGGGATCGATCACGATGAACGATACGAAGCACAATTTCAGCACGCAAAACACAAAGTGGCGCCTCAAGATCACGACTTACGACAATGCATATCAGCAGCACACGTACACAATGTCAGGCACGCCGACTACACCGCCTTATACGTACGTGGGTTCTACATTCAACGGCTACTACACGGACTACCAATGGAAATGCACAAACACCTACATTTTCGGGGGTGAGAATGTGGGATCCGCTTGGGTCGAATCATCAGTCGACGGCGGAGTAACCTGGACTGATGCTGGGGCGGCAATCGGGGCAATTTCCAACTGATGAGCGAACAAAGACACGGAGGGACCATGAGTCGATTGCGACCCGGATTTACAATCGTGGAACTGATTGTATCGATGGCGATTCTCGGCCTGTTGGTCGCGGTGGCCCTGCCCGCCGTCCAACAGGCTCGTGAGTCGGCGCGTCGGTTGAAATGCCAGAACAATCTCAAACAATGGGGACTCGCGATGGCCTTGCATTGCGAGACCCACGGTACGTATCCGACGGGAGATCCGACCTTCATCGACATGCTGCCGGGGATCGGACAAGGTGCCTTGTACAATGATCTAACGAGTTTGAACTCGATGACCCCCGCTCAGATCAATGCGATCCAGTTCAAGGTATCCGAGTTCATCTGCCCGGATGATCCACTAGTCACCAACCGCCAGGGCGATTCAAACTACTACTCCAATGAGGGAACCGTCTTTCATGATCGCCCCCCCACAAATGGTTACGATCAAGTGTCTCGTATGACCCGACCGTCGGATGTCGTGGATGGTTTTTCCCACACGGCCGCATTGGCGGAGAGGCTGGTCGGAAATCCGCTAGCAGCTGTACCTATCGAAGAGATGGAGCGAAACCCCAAGCGATTCTTCTGGTTCACACAGACTCGATATGGACAAGCGGGCGAGGAATTGTTGGCGGTCGATGAATGCCGAAAAAATCGCACAACTCCATTTCCGCAGTTCTACAGCAGCAACATGGTGGGTTATCTGACTGCCGGTCATTACTACAACCACTTGTTGTTGCCTAACGAAGCGGCGTGCTACAATGGCCCAGAGAGTTTTACGATGGAAGCACTGTTGTACCTCGTGCCGCCGTCCAGTCTGCATGATGGAGGTGTGAATATATTGTTTCTGGATGGGAGTGTCCGGTTTGTCGCCGAGGGGCTGGATGAAACGGTCTGGCGGGCCTTGGGGACGATCAATGGGAACGAATCGGTTTCTACTTCCTTCTGAGGCAGAGTCATGAAATCGACTTGCAACGCCTGCCTGGCCTGGAGCCTGGCACTACTGGGGGTGCTGTCCCTGGGATGTGGGGGAGCCATCAAACCCATCGAGCCCGCCTCCCCCAACGATTTTGTCTCGCAGTTCCTCTGTGACCGATTGTCTGACTCGGACGACGCGAGTGCAATGAGTGATGTCATCGAGATTCGCCAAAACACCGGCTTCATTGTGCAGTTCGGACTCGAACCGAATCCGCAGCGTCCCACGGAATTCGAACATCGAAAGGTCGCCCCCCCACCGGAGTGGCCCCTGATGGTGGTCATCTACAATCGGAATAGCGATGACACCGATTCCAAGACATTGAAAGGTTGTGTCCAACCCCTGGATCGACGAGATCGAATGGATCGATCGATCGAAAAACGAAGCTGGCACTTGCTGAACTCGTTTGAAAGTGCGTTCTGGGGTGCGGGAGCACGGAATACACGAACCATCCCTCGTCAACCGGTCTCTCCCACAGCGATTGCGGATTGGAAATCCGGAAAAACCCAGTGGTATTGGTCGTACATGTGCGTGGACAAAGATCAATCCGGCGACTTTGTCTTTGAGATCAGGCTCTTTCCCACGGCGTTTTGGATCTCACCAGCCCGCTATGAAATGGGGCCCCACGTCGTACTGAAACGCGGACTCCTCAGAGTTCTGCCTGCCCCCGAGCAGGCAGCGCCTTAATCGATCAAAACTCGTAACTCGAATCAGCAGTCATCGACTTTGTTCGATGCTTTCCACTCCCCATCTCCTCCCCTCCGTTGCGATTTCCTCTCCAATCGGCAACAGTGAGGCCAGATTCGCAGCCGTCCCGGAAGCCGGGCGTTCGAGCGTTGGCTCGGGCGTCTGTGTGGTGCTTTGCGGGAGGGCTGCTTCGACCCCACAGTCCGTCCGCTCATGTCATTGTCTTATCGCGATTCCGGTGTCGATCTTGAACTCTATGAGCAGGCGATGGGCCGCATCCCGGCCCTGCTCGCGCGGACGAACACGCCGCGCGTGATGCCGCTGCCCGGAGGCTTTGCGGGGCTGTTCAAGCTGCAGGATGCAGCCCATAAATATCGCGATCCGGTGCTGGTCTCGGGCACGGATGGGGTCGGGACGAAGATCAAGGTTGCCCACATGGCGGGGGTGTACGACACGATCGGGATCGATCTGGTCGCGATGTGCGTCAACGACTGCTTGTGCCTGGGAGCGGAGCCGCTGTTCTTTCTAGACTACGTGGCGATGGGGAAGGACAACCCGGATCGTCTGACGCAGATCGTGAAGGGGGTGACCGATGGCTGCATCCAGGCGGGGACGGCTTTGCTCGGCGGTGAGACGGCGATCATGCCTGATATCTACAGTGTCGACGATTTCGACCTGGCCGGGTTCTGCGTGGCGGTGGCGGAGAAGGACAAGCTACTCACGGGATCGTCGATTCGACCGGGAGACGTGCTGATCGGTGTACCGAGCACGGGCTTCCACTCGAACGGATATAGCCTCGTTCGCAAAGCAGTCTTCGAAGCGGGGAAGCAGAAGATCGACGCCCATATCCCCGAACTCGGGAAGACCGTGGCCGAGGCCTTACTCGCCCCGACTCGCATCTACTCTTCATTGACGGCCAGCGTGCTGTCGAAGTTCATGGTCGACATCAATTTGATGGCGATTGCGCACATCACTGGCGGCGGACTGGGCGACAACATCACCCGGCTGCTGCCCGAAGGCTGCGCGATCCGCATCGACCGTTCGAAGTGGACCCCGAACCCGGTGTTTGGCTGGGTGCAGGGGCTGGGCCAGATCGACCGCGAGGAGATGTTCCGCGTGTTCAACATGGGCATCGGCATGGTGTTCGTCGTGCGGGATGATGTGGCCGACCGTTTGATGCAGCATCTCGCCAGTCTGAACGAGACCGCGTACATCATCGGCGAGGTCGTCGCTGGCGAGCAGAACTGCACGTATGTGAATTGAACGTTGGCTCGCTTGGGATTTCATCGCCACCATGCGAAAAAGCCCAGGGGTTGCAACCCCTGGGCTTTCGTGCGTCGTCACTGGTCGTCAGCTACGCCTTGAAGATCTTCTCGCGGCCATCGACCACGTTCTTCGTGATGTTCCGAGTATCGAGCAACATCTTGGAATGCTTGACGAGGAACTCGGGATCGTAGGCGGAGTGATCCGTCGCGATCAGCACACAATCGAACTTGCCGAGGTTTTCCGGCGTTAACGGAGTGCTCTCCATCGCGGGCAGCGTGGGATGATGCCGCATCTTCGGCAGCGACGGCACGTGCGGGTCGTTATACGACAGCACAGCTCCGCGCTTGATCAGGTGCTCCATCAGAACGAACGATGGGCTTTCTCGCGGGTCGTCGACATCCTTCTTGTAAGCTGCCCCGAGGATCAGGATCTTGCTCCCCTTGATCGGCTTCCCCTGATCGTTGAGGAACTCACCCAGGCGGGTGATGACATACATCGGCATGCTTGTGTTGACTTCCCCGGCCAGTTCGATGAACCGGGTGGTCATGCCATACTTGCGAGCGAGCCACGTCAGATAGAACGGGTCGATCGGGATGCAGTGTCCGCCGAGGCCTGGCCCCGGGTAGAACGCTTGAAACCCGAACGGCTTCGTCTTGGCGGCATCGATGACTTCCCAGACATCGATCCCCATCTTGTCAAATAGCACCTTGAGTTCGTTGACCAGCGCGATGTTCACCGCGCGGTAGGTGTTCTCCAGGATCTTGCAGGCTTCCGCGATCTCGGGGGTCGAAACCGGAATGACCTTGACGACAGCTTGCGAGTACAGAGCGCACGCCACCTTGAGAGCCGCCGCGTCCATCCCACCCACCACCTTGGGAATCCCCGCAGCTGAGTAGTTCGGATTGCCGGGGTCTTCGCGTTCAGGGCTGAAGGCGAGCAAAAAGTCTTTCGAACACTTGAGCCCGCTCTTCTCCAGAATCGGCAGCACCACATCCCGCGTGGTCGTCGGGTAGGTCGTACTTTCCAGGACCACCAGCTGCCCCTTGCGGAGCGACTTGGCGATCGACCGGGCGGTCTCTTCGACGAAGAATAGATCCGGATCGCGGCTCTCATTCAGGGGGGTCGGCACACAGATCAGCAGGGCATCGGCTTCACTCAGTCGGCTCATGTCCGCCGTCGCCGAGAACTGCTTCTTATCCTTCCAGCCTTGGACTTTCTCGGCGCTGATGTGCTTGATGTAGCTACGCCCGGCATTCAGTTCATCGACTTTTTTGGTGTCGACATCATAGCCGATGCAAGTGAATCCCTTGTTGACGAACGCATCAATTAGGGGAAGTCCGACGTACCCGAGGCCGATGACCCCGACCTTGGCGGTCTTGTTCTGAATCGCGTTCAGTAGCGATTCCGACATAGTGTGCTCCTCACGAATGAACTCAAGCCAGCAGCCCGAAACTCCGGCGGGCCACCTAGATGTGGCGAAAGTTAGCAGTTTGGAAATCCGGGGGCAACAGGGGTTTGCGACCGTCGCGTCGCGTCGGTACGAGACGCACTTTGCCTATCCCGCGAAGGCACACGGAACTTCACTCAGGCAGGTGGGTAGATATATCTTCCCGGCCAGCAGGGCTTGTCCCCGTGGTTCCTGCGATTGTGCGCTCCAGTATCCGGGGGATAGAGGTCCAGTTGGACCTGGAGTGGACCTGAAAGAGGCTGGCTGACCCGCCCCGCGAAGAGAGAGAACCTGGGAGCGGTACTCTCGACCCTCGCGGCTGAGGTTGCCCACATGCCGGTCATACCGGTTGACGCTCGGCCTGGTGGGGCGGTTCATCCGCCACGGGATCTCAGCCAAGAAGAGGCCGTAATATACTGCACGCGGCCCGGATTGAGCAGTCGCTGCCCCTTGCCAGAGGGCGGGAACGCGAGCCAAGTCGCCCGCGTTCTGGCGAACGTCGCTACGCAGAAGTGTCTCAGCTTTGCCCGCGTGAAGTATACGAGGTGAGCATCCTCGACAATCCGCCCGCGGCGGGAACGGCAGCACATCCGACAGGGGAGCGACCGCTGCGGCGGCCCTGTGCGGGAAGGACATCGCGATGTCCCCCGGGCCAGTTATACTCGGCTTGGGGAGAAATGAGACATTTCGCAGGTCAGACGTCCTCGTCCGTCCGTGTGGAAGACACCGAGGAGCGACGGACGAGGACGTCCGTCGTACGTCTCAATCTCGCCCGTGTGACGTCTATGACAAGTGGTTCCTCAGTCATGAATAGGCTCTTTGTCGAAAGCCTGATATCCACCCATGATTTGTGGATTGACTGTGACATCGTGTACCGTTACTGTGTGTAACACATCGCATATCAAGTTTAGGAGCAACCATGGCCCAGCGCAAACGTATTGAGGCAGTTCTGAGCCCTCTCGAGGAAGTGATCATGGACGTGATCTGGCGGTTGGGCGTGGCCAAGGCGGAGGACGTTCGCGAGGCATTGCGAGCGACGCATGACTTGACGGACTCGACCGTTCGCACGCTTCTGCGAAGGATCGAGGCCAAGGGGATACTGGAACATACGACCGAGGGCCGAACGTTTCTCTATCGCTCGGCGGTGAAGCCAGCGGATCTGGCCAATGATGCGGTGCGTCGTGTGGTGGATCGGTTTTGCGAGGGATCGCTCTCCAGCCTGCTGATCGGCATGGCGGGTGATCGCATGATCTCCGCTGAGGAGCTACGCGGGCTGGCGAAGGAGATTGAGCGAGCCGAGAAGAAGTCGAAGCGATCAAGCTGATAGTCGCCTTTCGCTCCGCGAAAGAGTGTCGTTCATCCATCGGAGAGCAGATTCAGAATCCGCCTTCAGTTCGCACAGACAGGAATGTCTGTGCCACTCATCAGTGGGGCAGACATTCCTGTCTGCCTTTCTACAAACCAATTCTGAATCTGCTTGAGTTCACGAGTTCGGAATCAGTCAGCGAGGCCTATCATGCCGGTACAACTCTCCCGCGAAATCGCGTACTTGTTGGTCGATGTCTCCCTCAAAGCCCTGATACTCGGGGCTCTGGCATTCCTTTTCATGCGATGTTTTCGGGGGCTGTCGGTCCACGCCCAGCATCGAGTCTGGACAGCCGTACTGATGACTTGGCTGCTGTTGCCCGCGATGGGGCTCGTGGGTCTGTCGTGGTCGCTGCCTCTCGCGATCTGGCCGATCGATCGGCCAACCCCTTTGGCGAGCGATACAGCATCCCCGTCCCCTGCGATACGCTTCGAGGGGGAACGCTTCGCCGGATTTCGAGATCGATCCGGGAGTGCTCGGCCACGCAACTCGCTCGATGCTCAGTCGGTCGGTGCCAGCGTTCTGCCAGATGAGAGTCCCCGTCTCGCCACCAGTTACGAGCCGGTGGCCACAGACCTCCAACAAACCCAGTCACTCACATCTGCTGCTCCTGCAACGCACATCCCGTGGCCATCACTCCTCGTCATGAGCTTGGTCGTCTGGCTGGCCGGTGTGTGCGTCATGCTGATCCGGCTGATCATCGCCATCGTTCGAACTCGTCAGATCTGTCGCAATTCTCGCGTCGTCCATGACAGCTCGTTCCCCACGGGGATTCACGTCTACGAGAATGCGCTGATCGCCAGTCCCGTGGTTGTCGGGTGGTGGAAGCCCTGCGTGCTCCTGCCCGCTCACTGGCGAGAATGGACCGCCCCCAAACGCGAAGCGGTCTTCTCACATGAGCTATCGCATCTGCGGCGCGGCGACACGCTCGTGAGTGCGCTGGCCGAGCTGCTCACTCTACTCTACTGGTTCCACCCCCTCAGCTGGTGGACCAAGCGGCGTTTGAGCCAGCTCGCCGAACTCGCCTGCGATGAGGCAGCTGCCGTCGCGCTGGGTGATCGACTGGCCTATGCCCGTTATCTCGTCGAGATCGCCGCAGCGATCCCACAGCCCGTCCGGTATCAGCCCGGCACCGCCATGGCCCGCAGCAGCGAGATCAGCCAACGCGTGCGGGCACTACTCGATGTGTCGCGCCCCTTGGCGGCCCGTACGTCTTGGTCGGCATTGGCTGCGATCCTGCTACTCGGCATCCCGACGGCTCTGCTAATCGCAGCTGCCGATCCGACGGCGGTGCCGAAAGCAGAAGAGGGGAAAGCGGTAGTCGCAGCCTCACCAGTGCAGGGCGATGCCGCACCGGAAACGCTCGCGAAGTCGGTTGCAGCGGAATCGACCCAGCCATCAGCCGACGGTCCCATCCTGACCCTGCGCGGCACCGTGTTCATGCCCGATGGGTCGGTGGCGAAAGATGCGATTCTGGAGCAGTCAGCATTGGACATGGGGGGAAGTGCTGCTCTCAGCGCGACGATCACAGAGGGGCGTATTGAGATACGGACTCCCGCAACTCGATTCAACCAGCCAGAGATCTTGCTTCGCACACCCGATGGGAGTTTTCAGACACTCTTGGACATCGGTGGGCACCAGCTCCGCACAGAATACGCGAACCCCAAGCGAGTCCTCTTGTCCCCGACGAAAGTGATTCACGTTCATGTCACCGATGACAAACAACCAGTCGCCAGCGCGAAAGTGCAGGTCATGGTCGGGAGTTACAACTTTATCGGAGAGACCGATTTCAGTGGCGTCGCAAAGCTGTCGATACCTCGCGATCAAGGTCTTTTTCTACTGGCTGCCTGGACTGACGATCACCGGATTGGATCCCAAGATGTGTACCGCCAATTGAAGCGTGATCCAGAGGCCACAGACTTCCATGTGGCCATCAGCCGGGGGGCGCCGGTGCGAGTGCGGGCGGTAGATCAGCTGCAGCAGCCCCTGGCGAATGTCCCGCTCAATCTCTACGTCGCGAGTCGTGGCAGAGACGGACTATTGGATGACGAACAATGGTTGAGCGAGAATTCAACATCTCTCCAGACCACGAACGCCATGGGCGAGGCCACGTTTGCCTGGGTTCCCGATTGGCCCCAGAGAACGGTGGATGTGAGTGTTACCTCGAACAGTCCGTGGCGCAAACTCAAACAGGGCGAACTCAAACCTGGAGCTGATGGAACCTACGTCTTAGAACTCGCCCCGTCACGAACCAAAGAACGGCTAGCTGTGGAAGCACAACTGGCCGGTGTCACGACCGATGTCACGGGGCTACTCGTCGAGCTGTGGAGCTTTCAAGGCGAAGAAGAAGACAATTCGGATGTCGTGTACGCCCGGGCTGATGCACAGGGGCGATTCGTCGCTCGGGTGTTGCCGGGGAGTACCTACTGTGCTTACGTCAATGACAGCCAACTCGTCAGCCAGATCTGGGACGGCATGCTCGTGGACTGGAATGGCCAGATGCTTCAGAAGCCGGAACTCGTACTCTCGAAAGGAGTGCCAGTCGAGATTGTCATGACTAAGGGGGCCGATCACCGTCCGATGGTGAACGCCTCGGTGGCGTTGGAGTCCCCGCACGAATACACCTACCGCAATCGGGATGGCAGCAAGGGCAACGGCAGTTCCGGTCGTCGCTTTTGGAACAGAACCGATGAACACGGCCGGTTCACCGCCCCCGCAGCGGCAGGCATACTGAACATTCGAGCGATGGACGGCGATTGGGAATCGAAGCAGACAATCATAATCGTCGAGGGTCAACCCGCCAAGATTCACGTCCATCGCAAGTACGTCGACAAACAGAAGATCACTGGAAAACTGGTCCTCCCCGCAGGAGTGATAGCTGACCTCAGCCAGACCGAAATCCGGATCGCCGGGATGGACGGCGAATCGGAAGACAAAGTGACGGTCACCTCGGACGCCGAAGGGAACTTCACAGCTGCCATCATCGCGGGTCGCATCAGCATCCTGGCGATGTCGCCAGAAGAGAAATACTTCGGCTCCGGGATTGTCGATGTCCGCGAGGGCTTGATCGAGATCCCGACGTATCCGACGGTCCCCTATCAAGGGCACGTTCTGGGGCCGAACAGCGAGCCGCTGCCCGGTGTGAAGGTTCGGATGATGGCCCGGCTGATCGATCATCTGCGTGAGTATCCGCCCGGGACTCCGGAGTATCTCCATCAATACGCCGAGCTCTTTCATGAACGAAATGTGACCACGGATGCGGCAGGGCACTTCGTCTATCCCACGACTCCGCAGCGGATGGAGCTGACGCTGTGGTTCACGCGGCCCGGCGAAACGGAATCGGCCAGTTCCAAAACCGTATACATCGAGCCCGGCGAAAAACGCCCCGCGCAGATCATCCGCATCCGCCCGCCCAAAACGGCCACTCCTCGGGCGAAGAAGCCGCTCGATCAAGGGATCGCGGAAACAATCCGCGACTGTCGACTCGCGGAGATTCACGCCCTCGTGGTCGTCTCCGGGCCAGGTGATGCAGTCGCCCCGTTCGTCGGAACCCACATCACAGCCGCCGAAGAGCCACACGACAGCTACTCCTACTATCTCGCAAAGATTAACGGCCCGGAAGGAGCGGAACAGCCGGATCGCAAGGAGTATTTCGCAGCTCACAAGTGGCCGTTCCCCGAGCACAACTCGGTCTTCTTGACAGCTCTCGATGGCACGGGGCAGGAGCTGGGACGATTGACTCTCGATCTCAACGACGATCAAGCGGCAGCGTCAGAAGTCGCCGCGTTCCTCAAGCGACACCTGCCTCCCCAGCATGATGCACAGGCTGGGTTTGAAGCTGCTCTGGTTGAAGCCAAGCAATCGGGACGCCGCCTGTGGGTCCGCGTGGGCCAGACCCGCTGTGGTCCTTGTTTCACGTTCTCGCGCTGGCTCGATTCGCAGAAAGAGCTGCTCGCGAAAGACTACGTGATGTTCAAGTTCGACGACATCCGCGACACGCACGGACGGGAGTTGAGAAAGGCGCTGAAGTTCGACGCCCACGGCGTCCCCTGCCACGCGATCCTGGACGCCGATGGAAAAGAACTCATCAACAGCATCGGCCCCCTCGGCAATATCGGCAGCCCCGTCGGAGACTTTGAAGGCACCGATCATCTGCGGAAGATGTTGGAGGCGACCGCCCAGAAGCTGACGGACGCAGACATCGAGGCCTTGATTCGCAGCCTGAATGAAGAGTGATCACCCGACCAGCGCTGGCGCGGCGACGATCTGGAAGACGCCATCGTGGCCGACCTGGAAACGATCCGTATCCCGGAGGGCGAACTCGCCGAGTGGTTCAACCATACGCTACAAACCGCGTTCAAGAACACGAGCGAAGTCCAGCGCCAACAGCGGCTCACGTTGAAGAAACGGGTCGCCGAGTTCGAGGCCATACAGGAGCGTCTTCTGAACGCGTACCTCGCAGGCACAATCGACGAACAGGCGCTGGCCGCAAAAACAGATCCAACTCCGCGACGAGGCCGCTACCATCGCCGCCACTTTGGCCACGTCCGGGGAAGTACACCCCGAGGACGTACAAACGGCCCTCGGCGTCTTCCAATTCACCACTGCGTTGTTTGTCGACCAAAGGTCGAACCCCGCCCAGATCAGGCGCGGTTCAAAGATGGACCTATATCGCGCCGAAAAATCCTCGACGCGGTCTCTTTGAACCGCTTGCTCGGCGTCGTAACTCTAGTCCTGGAAGAGAAAGCCGTTTGACGAACTCGCCAAGCGGCCTGTTGTTACACTGAATCGGGACAGTGACCACAGGTTTGAACCGATGGAGGCGTTGGCTAGAGCCGGCGTCCGCGAGTACCCGGTTGATCGCCCGCCGCTGGCTGAGAGTCTCCGAACGAGGTAGTCCTCCGTGTCTCCGTGGTCAACCTCGACCGACTTTTCTGATGCACACACAACTCCGCGTTTATGATCCCGTGCGAGTTGCTGGCCAAGTCAGGACGGCATAGACTTCAACCGAAGGTCACGATTCGCAGCGGCGAATTGAGGAAGTTGGATCTGACATGCGGCCTCACCGAGATTAATGGAGTAATCAGGGCGATGAAGCTCACCAGTGCCAATCGGGTGGATGGAACAATCCCGGATCTTCGATCGTCAGTAGAGGTGCCCCGAGACATCGCGGAGGCGTTCACTGCGGGCGGGATTCCGATTCGTTTTCGGCAAGCGCCGTTACTCGCGGGGGAGACCACCAGTGATCCCGAGTTGCTGCGGTTGCATCATGAATTGGCCAGGTTTCGGCTATTACGCGGGTTTGATCAGCTGTTGTGTTTGGACGGGTTGGAAGGGGTCGAGCACCTGCCGCATCAAATCGAAACCGTGCGCAAAGTGCTGCGGCATTTTCGCGGACGGGTGTTGTTGGCCGATGAAGTGGGACTGGGGAAGACGATTGAAGCGTGTCTGTTATTGCGAGAGTATTTGTTGCGTGGCTTGGCCCGGCGCGTGTTGATTTTGGTTCCCGCGCCGTTGGTCACGCAGTGGGAATCGGAGCTGCGGGGAAAATTTGGTTTGGAGTTCAGCGTCGCCGGTAGAAACGCCGCCACGAGCGGGGCCGACTTTTGGAACACGACTGATCGCGTGCTGGCCTCGCTGAGTTACGCCAAGAACAAGATTCGAGCCGAGCAGGTCGCGGCGGCCCCGTGGGACTTGGTCATTGTCGACGAAGCCCATCACTGCAAGAACCGCACCACCAAGAATTGGCAGCTCATCAATTCGCTCCAACGGAAGCATATGTTTCTGCTGACCGCGACGCCGGTGCAGAACAATTTGTTGGAGCTCTACAGTTTGCTCACACTGCTGGAACCGGGCCATCTGCGGACGGAAGCGGACTTCAAGGCGAAGTATGTCCGTCGCGGCAACCCCCGTGATCCCCGCAACCGAGATCAGCTGCGGTCGCTGTTGGGCGAAGTGATGATCCGCAACACGCGAAGTCTCGTGCAAATGGATTTACCGCCTCGGTTTGCTCAAACGATTTCCGCCGAACCGAGCGACAAAGAACGGGAGTTGAACCTGGAAATTGCGAAGTTTTTACGCGAACGAAAAGCCGGGGCAAAGGACGGGGACTCCGCAGCGGCTCCGCTCGATCTCGAAACCGAGTGCGACTTGAACAGTGGGGGTGGCGACAGTTCGCGGAGTGCGAAGAATGAGAATGGCGACAAGAAGCGTTCCCTCACTCGTCGGCAATTGTCGGTGTTATTGGCTGCTCAGGGCAGTCATCCAGCGGCGTTGGTCGCGTCGCTGGGAACGCTGGCGGAAACCGATGCGACCGCCAAGAAGCTCGTCAAAATGGCCTCCGTGCTGAAGCACACCGCCAAGGATGAAAAGCTGCTCGATCTCCTCAAGCAGAGCAAAGGTCACAAGACGTTGGTCTTTGTGAATTTCCGCCGTACGTTGCATCGCCTGCAAGAATTGTTGACTGCTGCGGGGGTGACGTTCAGCACCTTTTCCGGCGAACAATCGGCGGCGGAGAAAGATGCCTCGGTGGAAGCCCTGCGGGACCGCGTGCCGGTGATGCTTTGCACCGATGCGGGCGGAGAGGGTCGCAACCTGCAATTTGCCGACACGCTAATCAATTACGACTTGCCCTGGAACCCGATGCAAATCGAACAACGCATTGGCCGCATGCATCGGATTGGTCAAACACGCGATGTGTTCGTCTTCAACTTGTGTACTGCGGGTTCGCTCGAAGACCGAATCCTCAAATTGTTGAACGAAAAGATTCGGATGTTCGAACTGGTTGTCGGCGAAGTCGGCTCGATCCTCGGCAACCTCGACAACGGGGAAGAATTCGAATCGCTCGTTCTCAACCTGTGGATGAACTCGGTCGACGATCAACACCTCGATCAATCGTTCGATGACTTCGGAACGTCACTTCTGGATGCCCAACAGCAGTATGTGGAGTCCAAGGAACTCGATGAAGCCTTGTTTGGAGACGACTACCAATAACAGCGCCATCACAGCGCCACCGAGAGCCTATCCAAAAACTTCCGAAGTCTTCGGAGACTTCGGAAGTCTGTCGGGTTCTGAGTGACCGGTGGATTAACAATTGTCGTCGCCCACACTGCCAGCAATCACGGCAATCTCGAACGGAATCGAACACACCTCATGCCCACATCCCTCGAAAAAACTTCCGTCCCAGCTGACCTGTGCAGTTTTGCGTCGCGGCTATTCACTCATTGCGGTGGCTTGGTCGAATGGGAGTCTGCGGAGGAAGTCGGCACCGCGATTGTCCCGCAATCGATGGCTCATCTGCTCCACACTCCGGAAGAGTTTTCGCTCAGTACGAAAAATGAAAAAGGCTCGCTCCCCGTCAGTTTGGGGTCCGAGTTTCTCGATCAATCCGAACTCTTACTCGACACCCTCGTCCCGCGACTCGGTCTGTTCAAGCTCCCCGAACTGCACTTGAAGGGCCGAAATCTGCACGACGCGATTGATCGCCAATTCAGTTGGCAAAACGTCCGCGTTCGCGTGGGAGAGTCAGCGCCCACCACAGCTGAGTACCACCTGTGGTCGTTTTTCTGCACGCTTAAATCGGAGGACGTGTGGGAATCAATCTTGCAAGTGGCCTTCAACACCCTCACGCAAGCCCCAGTCGCCCTGCCCGATTTGCTGGAGTTAGGCCACCTTCAACCCAGTGACGAATCGTTCTTCGCCACGCCCGATGACACAGCTGTTATCGCACAGATCCTCGCGCAGCGGCGCATGCTCGCACTCGCCCAAGAATTTACCAACCGCATGGAGACTCGCCGCGAACGTGATCGCAAACGTCTCCGCGACTACTACGGTGCCCTTCTGAATGCCGAACCGCTGAAACGCAAAAACCTCACGCCTCCCAGCCCCGAACAGCTAGCCGACCGCAACCGCGCGGTGCAACTCGAACTGCAACGAAAACTCGCCGAACTGGATGAACGCTACGAAATGGAGGGGGTCATCACCCCCGTCACGATGGCCAGTCTGAAACTCAATATTCTCGCCGTCGACATTACCGTCCAACGCCGCCGCAATGAGCGAAAGTACCAAATCTTCTGGAACCCTCTGATCAAGCAGTTCGAACCCCTCGCCTGTTCCCGTTGTGGCGATGGAATTTACTCCCTGGCCTTCACCGACGAGGATGTCGCCCCGGTCTGCACATCCTGCCTCCGATAACACACCACCACCCAGGCCGTGATAAGAACTCTGCAAACGTCATCAGACCCACATTCCTCAAGATTTCGGCGAAGCTGCCGCTCTCGGCAATCGCCGGTCGACGGGTCCTGTTAGGCTTCACACGGTACGGATTGAGACGTAGGACAGACGTCCTCGTCTGTCCGTGTGGAGTACCTCGGGGAGCGACGGACGAGGACGTCCGTCGTACACCTCAATCTTGCCCGTGTGACGTCTACTAAAGTATTATAACGACACGATGGCCCACCTTCCGCCCAGCCCACCGCCGCACTCGTGGCTACCCCAAGTCAAGACCGCCAAACAGGCGCTCTCATGATGCAAAAGTTCGGAGGTGGAGGACTAGTGGTCCACCAATATCAACTTGTGGGCTTCGGCGAACACTTGTTGGCGTCCGTCCACGTTCTGGCGAACGTAGCGACCTCACAAGTTCAACTGGGTGGACCACTAGTCGCCAAAGTAAGAACCATTGGATCAGCGCCCCACGGCTGATGACAATCAACCCCAGTGTTAGGTATGACAAGTCAGCTCCCCATTTCAGAGTTAGGCGGACACCATGTACGAGATCTCTCCCTGCCTCTGGATGGCTTACTTCAGTGCCTTCCGAATCTTGTCGATCGCCTTGTCAATCTCGGGTCGGTCGAGGTAGCCGTCGCTGTTAGTGTCTCCGACTGCGAAGCCACGACTGAGGAGATCATGCCCCTTCGACTCCTCGCGGGAGATCTTGCCGTCCTTATCTGTATCAAACCGCGAGATGATGTTCTCCGGGTTGATGGCGGTCTTGAGCGGTTTCTTGTCGGTCAGTTCGCGAGAGACCAGCAAATCGAAATAGCCCAGCATCATCTCGTCCCACGACTGGTCGCCCCAAGTCACGGTCTTCGTCGGGTCAGGGTTCGCCGGGTTGTTGGTCGAGTTGTCGTACAGTGCCGTACAGTGCAATCGCGCTCCCGCCGGGATCGTGAGCGGTTCCGCCAGACGGTAGTTCGTCTGCCAGTTGAAGTCATACTTCGGCACGTCCAGCAACGTCTGCCGAGTGCCATCGGGCAGTTCCAGTTCATACTTGAACGCCTTGCCTCGCACGTGCATATGCGGGGCCATCGACATCAGGATCACATCAATCGGCGACGGCTGGCTGATCGCGGTGAACGACTGGTTGTCTTTGCCGGGCTCAATACTGAATCGAGTGTTAGCGACCTCCGTGGTGAGTACCTGATGGGTAATCGTCTTGGCATCGGCATAGATCAAGCCGACCTTACTCAAGTCTGCTTGCGGTGACCCATTCGGGGTGTAGTGGACCTGAAACCGGAACCAGGAGCCCGCCTTGATCTTCTTGGCGTGGCCAGCAGCGAGTGGCAGTGGACGAGTGCCCGGAACGTAAGCACAAAAGAATTCCCCCTGCCCGCGTTGCTTCTGACCCTCCGGCTGCACGTAGACGATGATGTGATGGACGACCGCCCGGTTGCCCGGCACGACCTCCATCTCCGAGATCCATTTATCGGTCTTGATCTTCGGGTCGACGGCGAAGTTCTGGTACTTGACACCCTCGGGGCCCGCGCTGGCCGGGACGGCAAAGGGCTTAGCCTGCATCGTGACAATCAGATCGGGCACCTTCGTCAGCTGCCAGCCTTCAGTGAACTTCCGTTCCGGTGGCAGCTGGGATCGATCTCCTTCCGGGCAACCGTCCTTGACCCAGGTGAGAATCAAGTCTCGCTCCTCGGTCGAGAGGCTGCGATCGTTGGAGAACTTTCCGTGTGCGGGGTCGGCGTGCCAGGGAGGCATGCGGCGTTCGCTGACGACCTCGGCGATCATGTCGCCCCAGCCTTGAGCGTCGTCATAGGTGAGCAGCGGAAACGGCCCGATTTCGCCGGGCCGATGGCACTCGACACAGTGGGTCTGAGCGATGCGTGAAATCTGATTCGACCACGTGACTGTGCTGCCCGCCTTGGGCTCTCGTACGCGACCGATGAGGCAGCCAATCGGCTCCGCGACCGCCACACTAACCGGCTTCCCCGCCAGAACTTCATCGAGGGCCCACTGGAGGTCGGCTCGCAGCGGGGCGTCGCGCTGGACGCCGACGATGTATTGGTCATCGACTCGCCCGCGATACAGAATCTGGCCGAGAGGATCGAGGACGAACACCTCGGGGGTGCGGGTCGCTCCGAACTGATCGGCCACCTTCTGGCCAGGGTCTTTGAGGATGGCATACTTGATCTCATGTTGCTTCACATACGCGGTGATCTCCGCGATCGAGTCCTGCTGGTTCGAGTTAATCGCCAGGAACTGAACTCCCTTGGACTCATACTCATTCGCCAACGTCTGTAGTCGCGGGCCATACAGCTTGGCCAGTGGGCACTCGGTTCCCAAGAACGCGACCACGAGGCACTTCGAGTCTGCAAAGTCTGCCGAGTTGACGCTCGCTCCCCGAGCGTCGTTCAACGTGAACGGAGCCACGCTTTTCGCAGCATCCGCAGCACTGGCCGAGCCGCAGGCCGCCACGAGCGACAGACCAGCAATCACTACGAATCGAGTCATCGAACATCTGTTCCAAAGTGTTATGAATGAGCGGCCAGGCGCTAGCCGCCGGTTCTGCGCACGCGATGCCCCCCCAGCACTGGGGGCGAGTGGTCAACCCAAATGAAGCTGTCATGGCGTGCAGGCTCCCCACGTTCTGGCGAACGCAGCGATCCCTCGAGTGGAGGCGACAACGGGTCAAACCGACTTGCCGACGTGTCATACCACGTACTAACCCCGCAGACACTCCCAGGTTTCGTGTTTCTTGCTCGCGATGGCTGAAAAATCAGACTGTGTCGATATTCATTCAAAGAGCAGCTGCTGCTGTCGTGCCATCCGTGGCACGGGCTTCTCGCGGGCGTGGCTCAATGCTTGGCTGAGCCAGAGGCGTATCCAGCTCAAATCGCTCGACGACGAACGAACACCTGATACCCGAGATGCAAGACCTCGATCTGGGTCATCCATAACCGAAGGAACACATCAATCGCCCTCCGGGGAGGGAATTCCACCGCACCATTCCACCCATAGTCATCAAAGATCAGTATCCCGCCCGGCTGTAATAGGGGCCAGCAGAGAGCCAAGTCGATTAAGACATCGCGGGCTTCGTGGCTCCCATCAATGTAGATTAAATCAAACTGTCCCGTCACAGCCCGGAGGGCCATGACCGAATCTCCCACGCCTTCCACCACCGACTCACGGCGTCCAGTCTCGGCGATGTTGGATCGAAACCGGCGTTGCACCTGCACGTCATCCCAGCGGTCCACACAGGTGAGTTGGGAGTCGGGGTGGGTCAGGATGTTTTGAATTAGCCAGACGGCACTGCGGCCCTCAAAGCTGCCGACTTCGAGAGCTCGCAGAGGCTGTCCCGCCCCAGGGCCGAGCCAACGAGTCCACAGGGAGGTGTGCCTCGAAAACCAATCGGCGGTGAATTCCATGCATACCTCGGCGGCCGGGTGACAACGATCACCCAGCCGGTGTCTGTTGCGCCGAAATGCTGTCGGTCAACACCCGACGCGGACACGGACGGAAATTGCTCAGCCGATGTTCTCAATACTCGCGGGAATCGCTCAGCGGGCTGGCATCACTCTCGGACTCCGGATCGTCCTCGAACGCGACGGGGAGTGAGGCGTCCATGTCCTCTCCGGGCAGGACCGGGAAGATCAGCATTTCGGTATGGTCATGGGGGCGGGCGGGCATCTCGCCGGGACCGAGGAAGACCTTAAACTTGATATTTGCAAACGTCAGCTCATCTCCCGGCAATAGCGCCCCGCGCGTGACGCGCTGGCCGTTGACCTTAGTCCCATTCGTGCTGCCCAGATCGCGGACGAACAGCAATCCATCCGTGCGGGCAATCGCACAATGCAGCTTGGAGATGCTGGGATGCTCCAGCGCGATGTCGCACTCTCCCCCCTTCCGCCCCACCAGAGTCACCTCGCGGATGATCAGGAGAGCCGGCGAGCCATCCAGCGGGATGAGCTTCGCAATCATGGGGAAACGTTGAGGGGTGAGGGATACCGCGAGATGGTCTCTGAACCGTTGCCTGCCCGTCCTGTTGGGGTCTGAACGCAGGCACGTAGGAAACGTGCCCCACAGGGAGTCCTTAGAAGTCGCCGGGATTGCCGAACATGCCAGTCTGGCCCGGCTTTCCGGTGCCGCCCTTCAGATCGCCGCGACGCTTGCGCTGGAACTGAGGAACCTCGGGTTCTGGTTCCAGAACACGTTCGGCCACGGGGTTCACCTTGAGGGCCTTCGCGGAGAGGCTGACTCGCTTGCGGGATGGCTCGACTTCCAGAACCTGGACTTCGACCGTTTGCCCGACGTTCAGGATGTCCTCAACGCGCCGGACGCGCTGATGATCCAGTTCGCTGATATGGACCAGCCCCTCGATGCCGGGCTCCAGTTCCACAAAGGCTCCGAACGGCTCGACCCGCGTCACCTTCCCGGTGACGTTCATCCCCTTGGCGTATTTGTTCTCCGCGTTCATCCACGGATTGCCCGACAGCTGCCGCATGCCCAGGCTGATCTTGCCTGTCTCGGGGTCGATGGTCAGAACCTTCACTTCGACCGTCTGACCTTCTGCCAGAATCTCATTGGGATGCTTGATCCGGACCCAGCTGATCTGGCCGACGTGCAGGAATCCATCCATGCCGCCCAGGTCGATAAAGGCTCCGAATTCTTTCAGAGTCTTCACACGACCGCTGAGTGTCTGGCCGACTTGCAAGTTTTTCATCAGCTCTTCGCGGACGCCTTCGCGTTCTTCCGCGAGTAGCGCTCGACGGCTGACGACCAGCCGACGACGAGCCGGGCTGACTTCGGTGATGCGAACTCGCAGTTTCTGGCCGATGAAACTTTCGAGATTGGCGACGAAGCCCATGTCCGCTTGGCTCGCGGGCAGGAAGCCGCGAATCGAGCTGACGGTGACATCGAGACCGCCCTTGTTGGTCTTGGTGACCATGCACTCGACATCCATGCCGACTTGCAGTGCGTCCCAATCCCCCGTGACCTTATTTGTGCTGCGTGGCAGGTTGCAGGTGATCAGTCCGGCGGCATCGTCGAACTTGGCGACGATCACGTCGATCGGCTCGCCGACCACGGGAGGCCGCTTGGGGGAGAACTGTCGGGAACTAACCACGCCAGGAATACGCTGCTTGAGGTCGATGAACACGTCATCACCATTCAGCGACTGGATGATCCCGGAGACCTTAGTCCCCTGAGTCAGACCGACTTCCTCGGTGGCCAAACCGGCATGTGGCACTGGAGCGACCGCCAAGATGCCCGATGCGACCTCACCGCTCTGCATGACAGCGGTCAACTCGGCTTCGAGGTTTCCTTCCAGCACTTCCGTGCGAGGGATCTCGACGGGCTCGACTCGCGGAGCCGGGGCGTCGGCTTTCGCTTTCTGCTCCCGCGCGACCTGCTCCTCGATTAAGGCGTCCATGTCGACTCGCGGGCTCTCGCCCGGATTGAGCGACGGCACGGCCTTGAACTGAGCTGGGTCAGCTGTCGAATTCATGCGGACGCGAGGAGGAGTCGCCTCCGTCGCGGAATCCGCGAGCATTGGCTCACTCGCTACCGTTTCGGGTGGCACAGGTTCCGGTGGCGTGGGCTGAGTCTCAGCGCCAGCTGAACACTGAGTGGGTGGGGCAACATCCTGTACGGGAGTGATTTCAGATACCAAAGTCGATCCTTGACTTGGCAGATGTTCCGTAGACATCCAGTGATTCCGTGACAACAGCAGACATGAGAGGAGAGGAGGGAACGGTTCATCAACCGTTCCCGATGTGGCTTGGATTGTAGCGTGGCGTCAATGCCGTCGAAAATCCCCCACAGGCAGAATCCGGAAACATTCGTCAAGCCGTTCCCAGCGGGATTGAGCAGTATCCCGAGCTTACCGAGTCGATTGGGGAGTGAGGAAGCCATCAGCGGTCAGCCATTCGTCATCAGCCAGAACAGAATTTCGAGCGAGGGGTTCGACACTTCATTCAGGAAGAGAGGGCCAGGACTCCCCCGCACTGCCCACGTTGGCAATCCGCGCGGGGTGAGAGAAACTCAAAGGCCCGATTCGTTACTCCGGGTGGCTGGGAAAGAAGCACCCCGGCGTGCCCCCGGCGTGAGCCGGGGTGTTCGAGCCAAGCAGCGTCGCACCGTGATCGAACTCGGACCCGGTGAGACCGCATCGCAACCGTCCAATTGAGCGAGCGGATGTTCTCTGTCTGGAACACCCCGGCTCACGCCGGGGGCTCGCCGGGACTCTGATGGCTGACTCACCGAAACACCTCAACACCGTTAGTTCAGTATTTGCTCTAACAGTGCCCTTAACTTTTGGTCGCTCGCCTTGCCCTTCCCGGTTTGACGACCGGTCAACCCGTTCAAGTTCTCCGAGGCCGACGCATCCACCGAATTGAGCAGTGCCAACACCTGCTTTAGAAACCGGCGCTCAGCCGAGCGATTGCCCTTCGAGTATTCGATCGACGCCCGACGCAGCAGCTTCTGGTACGGCTCGAGTTCTGCCGAATCCTGGCCATAGAACGCCACCAGCTGGGACCGGGAGAACGACTGGTCCTGGCTGGTGGAGGCTGGGCTGGACTGGAAGTCGAACAGCAACAGTCCCGCTGAACTCAGGCAGCTGGCCGCCAGGATGGTAAATAGCAAAGCGGGATTCGCTTCCTTCGGCTTGCTGTTCGGCTTGGTCGGGCCGGTTCCCGCAGCCAGTGCCAGCTCGGGGAACTTGCCGTCAGCACCCATCTGCACAGCGGATACGTCACCTCGCGAAGTGATGGGGCGGGCGACCTGTCGTTTCGATTCCTTCTTTGGGGCGGCCCGGCGGCGTTCAGGGACAACGGGCGACTGTCCTGCGGCGACTGGAGCTATAGTTGTGCCGGACTCGACGACACGGACCTCAGTCTGACCGCCGAGGTGAATCTTCACATCGGGCGGAACGTGGACCCATTGCTGACCGGGGACCAGTGTGCCCGCGACGCGAATCTGATTCGCCTCGTTTGCATACAAGGAGAGTTGCCCCTGCTGCTGAGAGATGCTGGCGTGGAAGTCGCCGATGTGCGGGTCGCTGAGAATGACACCGTTGTCCGCACCCCGACCAATGTGCAGCAGCTCAGCCTCCAGAGGGAAGGTCTTCCCCTGGTCAGGACCGGTCAAGATTTCCAGCAGCACCGGCACGCGAGGGAGACCTTTCTGAGGCGGACTGTTGAACTGACGCCACCCGGCTCGCCTGAACTCGGTGGACACCGTCGCCTCACGTCCCCGGCTTGGCCATTTCTTTTTCCTTCTTCTTGGCTTCGAACTCGGCCACCCAGCGGGCCGGCTCCTCGTTGAACGCGGCCTGGCAACCGCTGCAGCAGACCCAATACGATTTGCCGTTGAAGCTGACCTGTGAAGTGCCCAGCCCGCCGGAGATCACACAGGTCTTTTCCTTATAGTCCGTGTCACTCAGCGCGAATGAGGTGTCCTCCCGCTGAGTGCCGACCGTATCGACCAGCACGAACTTGCCACCCTTCTTGCGCTCCACAGCCAGCAGGTAGCGGTTGTTGTCCTGCTGATTCAGCGTCAGCTTCATGGCGTCTTTGGCATCGCCGACTTCTGCGAGTTCGAGTTTGAACTTGCGATGAACGCGGCGGTCTTCTCCTTCAAACTCTTCCACAGGCGAGGTGAACTGACCTTCCAAGGTGCGGACCTGGCCCTCTTTGTCGTGAGCAATCATCTGGTAGACCTGTCGATCCGGAATGAACGTCAGCCGGGCCTCGGTGACGTACAAGCTCTTCTCGGACTTCATGACGAGAGCAGGTTGACCTTTCTGCGACCGGAAATCCCAGACCCACTTCGGCGCGTCGAGCGCCTTGAAATCGCCGACCGGCTTATTGGTCGTGCCCTTCCAACTGCCCAGGATGACTTGAATTCCGTCCATCGCAGCCACCACCAATCGCCGCTGTTCGAGAGTGTTGGCCACCGCAGGCTTCGAGGCTCCCTCGGTCCCCGTCGAGGAAGTTGGCCCTGCGGATGTTTTGGGGCCGCTCAGCGAAATCGTCGGGAGCGGTTCCTCAATGACGGCAGCCGCGCTCGGGACCACCGGGGCGGGCTCAACCGCAACCGGCGTCGCCGTGACGACCGGAGAGGGAATGACCGCAGGAGCCGAAACCGTCGGAGCGGGAGTGGGGTTGCCTCCACATCCGCCAAAGCTCAACAGCCCGATGGCCAAGACCGCACACAGCTGGGTTGTTCGCATCATTTGTCTCTCCGAAGCATCGCTGGTTTAAACCATCCCACTCTCAGGATACCAAGAATCCCGGCCAGATCGAAACACTGGCCATTCGTTTTGGGACAGTCGTGTGTGCATCAGAAAAGTCAGTCCGGGATCGGAAGTTGACCACCAGGGGACGGAGGCACCTCTGTTCGGACCTCGGCACCTCCTGATGGATGCGAGGAACGTGTCACGCAGTGGCGCTGAGTTCGCAGAGGAAGAGGAGAAGCAGGGGGGGAGGGAGAACCCAAGCTGGAAACTCTGCGCCTCTGCGTGACACGATCTGTCTTCATTCCGCGACAATGCTGACACATGGGGCATGGCCAGATGACTGGCCGACTTTCTGAAGCACACGCAGGACAGTCTATTGGGCCATCGTCTGCGTAGCCATTCCGACTTTCGGTTCCCACTCCCGCCTCGTGGCCTCTGCCGATATACTCCTCCCTCTTATTTTTCCGGGAGGGCGAGGTCGTCCGCCCTGGAATCGGTTGATTGTCGGGACTGGTTTGAACATGGCTGTGTTGCTGCAAATTCGGGATGCTCACAAGAGTTACGGCTCGCAGGTGCTGTTGGACGGGGCGGAAGCGTCGATCACGGATGACGTGAAGGTGGGGTTCGTGGGTCGCAACGGAGCGGGCAAGAGTACGCTGCTGCGCGTGTTGCTCGGCGAAGAGGAACTCGAAACCGGCGAGGTGATCCGCCATCCCCGGCTGCGACTCGGATACCTGCGGCAGCACGACCCGTTCCAGCCCGGTGAGACCGCGCTGCAGTTCCTGATGCGGGACAGTGGCCAGCCCGATTGGCGCTGCGGCGAAGTGGCCGGGCAGTTCGAAATCAAGGGGGACTATCTGGATGGTCCAGTATCAAAGCTCTCGGGAGGATGGCAGACGCGCGTGAAGCTGGCGGCGCTCTTGCTGCACGATCCGAACCTGCTGCTGCTGGACGAACCGACGAACTTTCTCGACCTGCGTACGCAGATTCTTCTCGAACATTTCTTGCGGAATTATAAGGAGGCGTGCCTGATCGTCTCGCATGATCGAGCCTTCCTCGGGGCGACCTGTACGCAGACGCTCGACCTGTCGCGTGGCAAGCTAACGATGTTCCCCGGCAAGATCGATGCTTTTCTGGAGTACCAGGCCGAGCACAAGCTCCGTCTGGAAAAGACCAACGCCACCGTGCAGATGAAGATGAAGCAACTCGAAGTCTTCATTGCCAAGAACAAGGCCCGCGCCAGTTCTGCCGCCCAGGCCCGTAGCAAGACCAAACAGCTGGAACGTCTGGAAGTGACCGAGATCGCGGCCGAAGAGCCTTCGGTTTCGATTCGCCCTCCGCAGGTCGAAGGCCGCAAGGGGACCGCCCTCCGCTGCGTCGACTTGACCATCGGTTACCCCGAGCGGCCCGTCGCCAGCGAGATCAACATTGAGGTCGACCACGGCAGCCGCGCGGCCATCGTGGGGGACAACGGCCAGGGAAAAACCACGTTCCTGCGCTCGCTGGTCGACTCACTGACCCCGCTCAAGGGCGAGGTCCGCTGGGGACACGGCTGTAAGATTGGCATTTATGCCCAGCACGTCTACACCAGCCTGCCCGATAAGCAGACAGTGTTCGAGTACCTCGAAGAGCACGCCCCACTGGGGACCAAGACGCAGGAAGTCCTCAACGCGGCGGCGTCGCTCTTGTTCCGAGGCGACGCGATCTACAAGAAGATTTCGGTCCTCTCCGGGGGCGAGCGGGCACGTCTGTGCATGGCCGGGGTGATGCTCAGCCAGTGCAACATCCTGATCCTCGACGAACCCGGGAACCATCTGGATGTCGATACGGTCGATTCGCTGGCCGAAGCCCTGCTGGGGTTCAAGGGGACGGTGATCTTCACGAGCCACGACCGCCACTTCATGAAGCGTGTCGCGTCGCACATCATCGAGGTCCGCGATGGCCGCGTGGTCAACTATTACGGCGACTACGAGGCGTACTTATACTCAATCAACAAGGAGATCGAGGACGGCGAACGTGAACTGGCCACTAGCAAGCTGTCAAAGGCCCCCGTCCAGGCCAGCAAGGCTGCCGCTAAAGTCGCACCGAAGGCCGCGAAACGCAACGAGCGTGAGATCCGCAAAGAGATCAACAACATCGAGAAACTGATCTCCCGTCTGGACGGCGAGAAGAAGGCGTTCAACGAGCAGATCATGAACACCAGCGACGCCAAACTGGCCATGCAAGTCCACATGGAGATGATCGTCATCGCCGCCCAGCTGACCGAGGCCGAGGAGAAGTGGTGCGTGCTGAGTGAGGAATTGGCCGAGGCGTAAGGCGGAATTCATTCCGTGAGCGGCCCGGCGCTCGCCGCCGGTTCCCCTCAGTGTGAATTGTCCATGAA
>JANPCU010000044.1:0-19942 GCA_031431195.1 Planctomycetota bacterium
CCCCCCCCCCCAAGAACCCCGTGCCCGTCAACCCGCGGTGCGGGGGGTTGCCCCCAAGCGCCCCCGCGGAGCTCCGTCCCGGGTGGCCAAACGCCCCCGCGACGGTCGATCTGCTCTACATTGGCTTCCTTTGCGTCATCATCTGTCTCCCTCTGGCCATGAGCCATCAGCCACTTGCCACACGCCAAAATCACACCGGCACCCGGATCTCCGCGAGGATCTCCCGGATCACTTGCTCCTTCGACATCGAACCGAACTTCGCCTTCGAGGTCAGTACGGTGCGATGGGCCAGTACCGACGCAGCCACCCGCTGCACATCATCCGGGATCACATAGTCCCGCCCCGCCATGAAGGCAGCGGCCTGTGCCGCCCGAAACAGCATCAGCGTCCCGCGCGGGCTGACTCCGAGTTTTAAGTGTGCGTGCTGCCGCGTATGCCGCACGAGGTCGACGGCGTACTCGGCCACGGTCCGTTCGACTTTCACCTCACGGACCTTGGCTTGCAGGTCGCGAACCTGATCGAGGGTTAGCACCGGTCGGATGTGATCGATCGGAACTTCGACCGCCTGGTCGTACAGGATCTCAACCTCCATCTCCCGGTCGGGATATCCGAGGCTCATCTGAATCAGGAACCGGTCGAGCTGGGCTTCGGGCAGCGGGTAGGTTCCCTGGAAATCGACCGGGTTCTGCGTGGCCAGCACCAGAAACGGTGCGGGTAGCGGATACCGCACGCCATCGATCGTGGCCTGCCCTTCGCTCATCGCTTCGAGCAGCGACGACTGCGTGCGCGGACTGGCGCGGTTGATCTCGTCGGCCAAGAGCACGCTGCAAAAGATCGGCCCCTTGCGAAATGTGAACGACCCATCGCGCGGGTTATAGATCGACGCCCCCAGGATGTCCGAGGGGAGCAAATCCGGCGTGAACTGAATTCGTCCAAAGTCCGCCGCCAGCGACCGGGCGAGCGCTTTGGCCAGCGTTGTCTTACCGACCCCCGGCACGTCCTCCATCAGCACGGAGCCATTCGCCAGCAAGGCGATGATCAGCAGGTCGAGCGACTCCGGTCGCCCCCGAATCACCGTCGACAGATTTTTGCGCAGCACTGCCAGCGAATCGAGAGCCTGAGCTGCGGTTCCTTCAGCAAGCATCGACAATCACCGGGGAGAGTCACGAGACGGGATGAGCCGAAACGGTAACAGGTCCGCTCCCCCCCGGCGAGCGTCCGGCGTCCGCCGGATGGTTTCAAGGAACTCAAGGAACGGCTGCATATCAATGGGCAATACCTTGACAAAGACGGAATCTCTATTACGGTCAGAGTCAGGAGTCACTTTCACTCGGAGGAGGATCATCGCTGTGTCGAGAAACAAGAATCAGATGTCTGCTCGTGCTAAGAGGCAAGCTAGAAACAACGGGATTCCATTTGAACTCGCAGTTGCTCGAGTACAGCGAATGATGGATACCACGTCAACGGTGGAGCACAATGTCAAGTTATTGGACAAAAATGGTCTAGCTAGACAGTTTGATGTCGTAGTTCGAGGTAGTTTTGGTGGACTCAAAGCCATAGGAGTCATTGAATGCCGCGATCATTCAAAACGACTTGGACTTGATGATGTCGAAGCGTTTGCATCGAAGTCGAGAAGCGTTCATGCAAATACGGCAGTCATCGTTTCTCGAAGGGGATTCACGAGTAGTGCCCTAATTCTCGCGAAGGATCTGGGGATTGGGACGATGTCACTTGTAGAAGCGGAATCACCATTCACACCGCTCAAATTGCGAATTCCATGGTATGGAATATCGCACGAGTTTGATCAGTTGGTATTTCACTTCGAATACCTCGGGCCGGGACCTGCTGCAGTTGGGTGCCCATTAGACCAACCTTTTTTTAACAAAATGCCGGTCTGCAACTATGTAAGCCGTCGTTTGATGGACAATTTTGATGAGCTGCCGACTGGAGCATTCAAATATCAAATTAGGTTCCATGAGCCACTCCCCGTGCTTGTTAGCAATCATTCACTATTGTTGATCAGTGTCTCGGCAGAGGGGATTCGACTGAGAAGGACTAAAGTTGCTTGGCATCCAATAAAATGCGATGGATACTTCGATTGGCAAGAATCATCGATCAAAGTCGCTCCATCAAGCCCAGTGTCCGTGCAGATCAACAGTTTTGACACAGAATCCTGGGAGGATTTCGAAGGAGTTATCCCGCCTGAGAGCCCATATACATTCCTCGTGCATTCACGGCGATCGTTGATACCCGATGATGAACCTGTTCCGGATTTGTCGTCTCTTTGCTGTGTAAATGAACTGGTTAAAGGATAACTCACATAGACGTGTTCTGCGTTATCATTATCGGCTAACCTCCGCCAAGCCACGCGAGCCACTCCCGCACTCGAACAAGCGTCACCGCCTCTAGCAGGAATAACTTGCATGGCTGGGTGTCGCCTTGAATGAGGGTGACTCGACTGGGGGCGATGCCCAGGGATTCGGCGATCAGGTCGCGAATGGCCTGGGTGGCTTTGCCTTTTTCGGCGACCTGGGTCACGGCGATTTTCAGGCGGCCCGCGTGCTCGCCGACGATGGCGTTCCGGCGGGCACCGGGTTGGCCCTGCACGGGGAGCAGCACACCGTCGGGGGTCGCAGAGAGTTCGATCATCGGGCAGAGTACAGTATCGGGGGAATGCTCCGCTTCGAAGACTACGCGTCGCAGCTAAACGGGGAACACAGAGCAACGTACTACCGCTGGTAGATCGGCAGATACCGGTACTCGATGGCCAGACCCAGCACCGCCAGCGATGTCCCGTAGCACTTGCCGACCCCGCGTTCGCTGCCATGCTCGGGGAACCATGATCCGTCGGCTCCCTGAATCGGCAGCAGCATCTCGCATAAGTGAGCGTGGCTCTTCTCGGCGTATTCGCCGCCGAGCTTAAACAGACCGACTCCCGTGTAATAGATGCCATAGTAACAGTAGTTACTGTCCAGCCGCAGGGAATTCGTCTTGAGCCACTCCGCACCCCCGCGGGCCTCCTCCGAGTCGTGGTCCCCGCAGACTTCCAGGCAGGTAATCCCCACTCCGGTCAGAGTCGGAGTGGCTCCACTCCCCGGCTGATAGCCGAAGCCTCGCTTGTCAGTCGTCGAGCAATTCTTGACATAGGCCACCGCCGCGTCGATCGCCTCGGCGGGGACATCGCAGCCGACATCCTTCGCCGCGCGAAGAGCCATCACTTGCCACCCGGTGGCGCTCAGATCGCTGTCACGGCTATCGACTTGATAACGCCATCCCCCCGCGTGACGGTGATCCTTTTCGTAGGCTTGCGACTCCAGAATGAGCTTGATCGCCCGTTCCAGAGACCGCTTGAGGAGCTTCGCTTCCGACTCCTCGACCATGCCGATGGCTTCGGCCAGCATCAGCGTGCTGATGCCGTGGCTGTACATCGGCCCGTGGCTGCGCTTGGCCACGAGCATGCCGTTGTCTTCCTGCCGCGACCTGCCCCAGCGGATGCCCTTATTGAGCATATCGCCAAAGGGCCCCTCGCCGGGTGTATGCCCCGCCGACATGAACGCCATGCAGGCCAGTGAGGTCGCCGCCGTACATTCCCCATAAGAGTCGCTGCGCCAGGCCCCTTCCGGGAGTTGGGCCGAGGCGAGAAAGTCGAGCGCCCGCACGATGGACTCGTCGACCTTCTTCTGCGTCGCCTCGTCCACAGCGAACGACGGGCGACTGCTGCCCACGACCGCTGCGGCGATCGCAGTTCGAAACAGATCTCGCCGGGTCAAAGGACGGGTCAGCATCATGGTTTAGCTCCAGCGGGAGCCGGTTTGGCCGCCCCGGGTTGGTCGGGACGCTGCGTCTTCGAGATCTCGTCGAAGTATTTGCGGATCAGTTTGGCGTAATCGCCGTCCGGCTTCTTGCGAGCCGCCTGGAGGATCTCCGTCTGGAGAGTGCCGGGGAGTTCGCCCCAATTGCGGGTGGTCAGCCCCTTGAGGTGGTTCTCCAAGGCGACGATCCGGGCCTCGTCAGTGTTGCCGAAGTCGCTGTCATTCCCACCGGGCTGGGAACTCGGCTGGTTGCTCGGCTGACCGGGCTTCTGACCCGACTGGCCCGGTTGTTGGCCGGGTTGCATGCCGAACTGCTGGAGAGCTTGCCGCAGGTTGGAGGCGGTTTGCTTCAGTGAATCGGACGCCTTGGGTGGTCCGCCCGGTTGCTGTCCGGGTGGCCCCTCAGGAGGCTGGCCGTTCTGAGCCTGCTCTCCCTCACCGGGCATTGGAGCCCCTTCGCCGGGTTGTTGACCCTCTCCCGGCTGTTGACCGGGTTGGGCTTGATCCTCGGCGAGTTGCTGGCCGATCTCATTCAGTTGCTGCGCCGCTTGAGCGACATTCAATGCTCCTTCCGGAGGCAGCGGCGAATTGCCTCCCGGCTGCTGGCCTTGGCCGGGCTTACCTTGCTGGCCGGGTTGTTGGCCTTGTTGTTGCCCAGTCGCCTGAGCCAGTTTGCCGGCATCGCGGAGAGCCTGTGCCGCATCGGCTGCTTGTTGAGCGGCCTCTTGCGGATTGCTCTGTTGAAGGTTTTGCTGAGCCGCCTGCATCGCCGCCTGGGCCTGCTGCGTCGAGTTCTCGGACGCCTGGGCCTCTTGAGCCTTGTTCTGCTGCTGGAGCGGCTGCATGCCGAACGATTCGGCGACATCATTCAACTGCTGGGCCAGCTGCTCGGCCTCCTGCTGGAGTTGCTGCTGAGCCTGCTGCTGAGCCTCCCGCCGGGCCACCGGCGAGGCGGCCATCTGACCCAGACGCTCGGCCAGCTGAGCCTGACGCTCGGCCAGATTCTGAGTGTCGGTAGCCAGTTCCTCGTTCGGCCCTCCCTGACTTTGAGGGACTTCTCGCAGCTCTTGAGCCGCCTGCTGACCGGTCTGAGCGGCTGCCTGGCCCGCCTCTGCTGCGGCGTCGACTCCGCCCGCTGCCAAGTCCTGAGCAGCCGCTTGAGCTTGCTCCGCGAACTCATTCGCGGCCTGGGTCGCTTCCGAAGCGGCACCGGTTTGAGCTTCTGCGTTCAGTGCCAACTCCTTGGCGGCGAGGGCGATTCGCTGTTGGTCGCGAAGGGCCGTGGCGAGTGATGGCTGTGGCTTCTGAGGTTGAGGTTGCCCCGCTTGTGGCTGCCCCGGTTGAGGTGCGCCGGGTTGAGGCTGGCCTGCGGCAGGTTGCCCCGCTTCTGGTTGCCCCGGTTCTGGCTGACCAGCCTGTGGCTCACCCGGTTGAGGTTGACCGGCTGCGGGCTGCCCCGCTTCGTTCATGGCGAGTTCAGCGGCCTGGGGATCACCGGCTTGAGCGGTCTCTGCCGCCAGAGCCCGCTGCTCCGCAGCCAGTTCCCGGGCGCGGTCGGCCAATTCCTGCAACGCCTGGGCAGGCTTGGCGGCACTCGCTTCCGGCTGACCGGCTTCTGGCTGACCCGGCTGGGGTTCTCCCGGCATCGGTTGTCCGGCTTCGGGTTGACCGGCCTCACCAGCCGCTGGCTCGCTGGCCAGCGCCAGTTCTTCACCCGTCTGCTGCGCGAGGGCCTCCGCTTGCCGTTCTGCCTGCCGGGCCAATTGGTGCAGAGCCTCGGCGGCATCGGCTTGGGCCTCCGCAGCTTGCTCGCCCTGGTTCTGCCCGAGGGCCTGTTCAGCTGACTCTGCCGCTTGCTCCGCCTCGGCTCGGGCCAGAGGGGCCACCGTTTTGGGAAGCTGCTTGACTTCCTGGTTCAACTGCTGCTGAGGTCCACGCTGCTCTTGCAACGCTTGCTTCTGAGCCTCGGGATTGTCGGCATTCTTCGCCAGTGCTTCTGCGGCTTGCTGCTGGAGTGCGTCTTGCTGGTCAGCGAGCGCCTCGGCCTTCTCGGCCAACGCATTCAACTCGGCAATGCGAGGCTCAGCTGCTGCAATGGCATTTTGTTGATCCTGCTCAGCGGCAGCGGCCACCGCTTCCTGAGCTGCATCTGGTGCGAGAGCTTCGGCCAGTTGACCCAGCGCATCCGCAGCCTCCTGCTGTTCCTTGGCGGCTTGCTGCATCGCTTCTTGCAACTGCGGAGTCGGAGCGGTCGGTTCGGTGGCACCGGCTGGAGGTTGAGGCTGCTGCTGGGCGAGTTTCTCGACCTGCTGCTGAGCTTGGGCCGCTTCGGCCAGGGCTTTGGTCGCCGCTTGCTTTTCGGGCTGGGCGGTTTCCGGTCCTCGCAAGGTGGCGAGTTCTTGCTGCCGTTCGCGAAGGTCGTCCAGCGCCTCATTCGCAGCTTGTGGAGTCGGAGCCTGTGGCTTGGTAGCGGCTTGCTGCGCCCCTTCGGCGGCAGCTTTTTGCTCTTGAGCGAGAGCCTGGGCGGCTTCGTTCGGAGCTTGGGTGCCGGGCTTCAAAGCCTCGGCGAGGTCGTTTAATGCCTCCTGGCTGTTGGCCAGTGCCTGTTCAGCTTCCGCGAACTTGGCGGGGTCGTTGGCAGCCCGGTCCAACGCATCGCGGGCCTCATAGGCCGCCTGCTTCGCCGCTTCTCGCAAAGCCGGGGCGACCGGGGTTTCGACCTGCTCCAGCGATTGAGCCAGCTGGTGCTGCTGGTCCTTCTGCTGCTGCATTTGCCCCTGCCGCTGGTCCCCCGCGTCATGGGCCTTGTCGGCAGCTTGGGCGACTTCTTTTTGCTTCTCAGTCGCCTGGGCGAGTACCTCTTCGGCAGTCAGCTGGCCTTCGAGTTGCTTACGCAGATCGGAGAGAGCTTGTTCAGCCTGGGCCTGTGAAGCGTCGGTGTTGGCGACGTTCTGATTCTGGAGGTCGGTCGCCGCAGCGGCAACCTTCTCCAAGGCATTCTGCTGCTGGGCCTCAACGGCGTCTTGCTTCGCGGGATCCTTCGCCATCGGCGTCAAGTCCGCGAGCCGCTCGCCAAGTTCCAGCTCCTTCAGAGCCTGCTGCTTTAAGGCATCGGCCATCTGATCGAGAGGCTTCCCTTCCGCTTGCTGCTTCCGCAGTTCTTCGGCCTGCCGGGCCAGGTGCTTCTGCTGGTCGTGAATGCCACGAACCTCGTTGAGTGCCCGCTCTTGACGCTCCTCGGGTGAGCCAATCTGCTGAGCCAGACGATCGAGATCATTGGCGGCACGCTCAGCGGCCTCGGTGGCCCGCTGAGCCGTTTCCGGCTTCTGCTGAGGCCGTTTTGGATCATCCTTCAACAGTTGCTGCACCGCTTCCTGTCCTTGACGAACAGCATCTTTCTGGGAGTCCTTCGCGTTGCGCGGCACGTCGAGCTGAGCCGCTGCCGCTTGCAGAGCCGCCTGTTCCAGTGCCAGATCGCGCCGCTCTTCGGAGACTTCCGCAGCGGCCTGCTCCTGCTCAGCCGTCAACGGCTGCTTCTCTTGTTCCGCCTGCTGACGAGCTTGCTGGTTCTCTCGTTCTTTCTGAGTCAGTGCCGCCAGCTGATCCTTAAGCGCCCGTTCGCGGGTGGCCAGTTCTTGGGCTGCGGCTTGCGGATCGTCCGGCAGGTTGGCGTTACGTTCGAGTGCTTCGGCCAGCTTCTCCAAGTCATTCGCAGCCTTCAATTGAGCGGCAGCGGCCTGTGCGGCGTCCCCGCTCTCGATCTCTTCAATCGCGTCAGCAAAGTCCTTCAGGTCGGCGGGCTTGGCGACCTTTTCGTCCTGTTGCAGTTCCTGATCAGCGACCAGTTCTTCCGCCTTGCGGTTCAGGTCGGCCTGCTTCTGCTTTTGTGGCGCGAGCTTCTGAGCGGCGTTCGCAGCTTCCTTCGCCAGCGCCTCGCCGAGCTTGTCTTCCCGGTTGGCGAGTTCCGCCGCCCGGTCAAACAGTTCCTGGAGTTGCTTGAGCAGTTCTTCCTGAGCGGCAGTCACCAACTCGGGACGCTTCTGGAGCAACGAGTTCAAATCCTGGGAGAGCTGCTGGTGCCGCTCTTGCAGCTTCTGCTTCTCCTGTTGGCGTTGCTCGGCGGTCAGAGGTTGCTCAGAATCGGGAGTCCGCTCCGACTCGGGAACCGGAGCCGCATCGCGTTTCTTCTCGTACTTCTCGGTATCGGTGGCCAGCTGCTCCGTGCGACCCGCGAGGCGTTGCAGTTCAAACAGATCCTTCTCCAGTTCGGCCTGCTGGTCGAACTTCTTCTCCAGATCGGTCAGCTTGGCTTCCGCTTCGTTGAGCTCCGTTACCGCCTGCTTCAGAGCTTCTTCTTTAGCAGGAATGTCTGGGGTGGCGGGCAATGATGCAGTCTTCTCGGCGGCGGGGATCGCATCGTCCTTCGCAACCTGTTCCAGCATCGGAGAGAGCTTCTCGAACAGCGGGTGTTCTTCCAGCAGGGCGGCCAGTTGCTGAGCCTTGTCAGCGATTTCGCGTTCCGCTTCAGCGAGCTTCGGGGCCTGTGCATCGCGGTCGAACGGCTGGTTCTTCTCACGAGCCTCTTGCGCGGCTTTCTGCACGTCCTGCACTTCGGAGCGGTTCGCGACGATCTCGTTCTTCAGCTGTTGAATCTGGGCCTTCCAGTCGGCCCGTTCGGCGGCGATGGCTTCGAAACCATAAGGGAGCGACTCCTGCTTAATGCGGATTAGCCGTTCGTGCGTCCAGGCTTCATTCGGCCCAGGGATCTCGCGAGCATCGGCGACCCGGGCACGGACGGAGATCACGTCATCGGTGTTGAGGTTGAACTCGGCCAGATTCACTGAAAACGCTTCAGCCATCTCTTTCGAGCCGAGCCGAGCGGCTTCGACAGAGATCAACTGAATCTCCTTCCCCTCGGGGAAAGTCTTCACATGCAGTTCCAAGGCCGCGATGCCGAGGTCATCGATCGCGAAGACCGGCACCTGGATGGTTTCGTCGGGCTTGGCAGTCCCTTGCTCATTCGTATCGGCGTAGTCAATCGTCGGCGGCTGATCGGCCCGCAGGTCGAGGCTACGGATTGGCTCCTTGACGTTATCCAGGCCGAACTTATCCAGCGCATGGATCACAAACCGGCCAGCGCGGTCGGCCCGGAAGGCAATCGAGGTCGACTTCTTGTCTGCGCTCAGGACGCATGGCTCGACCGAGCGAATCACCCAGCCGGGGTACATCCCGGCGAGGTGAGCTGGGATCACCATCGGAGCTGCGGCCTCCGTCAGCACAGCTCCCTCGGGAGCGTTCGCGTCGGCCATCATCGCTCGTCCGGTGTCCAGCGGATTCGCCGAACCGAGGTCCAGCCACACCAGATCGAGGTGCTCGACCGGCTTGTTCAGCGCCACCTGCATCGTGATCTGGCTATGCTCAAACGCCAGTATCTCCAGCACCGAGGCCGTGTGTTGTTCCGCAGGCAGGCCCGAATACGCAGGCGGCTGGACATCGATATTCAGCGAGGTAATCGCCGGGCGGTCCTCGACACGGATACTGTAATCGCGTGACTTCGCTCCCGGTGCCGAGACCGAATACTTGAACCCTGTCTGGACCGCAGCCAGCGAGGTGCTATAGGCGTTCGCCGACTCGTCCCACGCCATGCGGCGGTTCTCGTAACTCGTCCCGTCAAACATCCAGGTGAGCCGGACTTCTTGGATCGGTTCGGGCTGCTCATTCCGCCAGCCCGCGATCGCGACGATCTTAACATCTTCGCCGCGCGGGGCCACGCGGTCCCCATTCGGCACCTCAAAGAACAGATTGCTGGGCCGCTCGAAATTGTTCCACGGAGTCAGTAACCGCGCCCACAACAGCCGGTAGTTGTCCTTCCACATCAGGAATGGAATCAGCAGCAGCACCACCGCCACGCCCGCTGCCAGCGACCGCCACGCCGCTCGCGCATGATCGACCACATCCGTGAAGTCGGATGGGGCGACTAGCTGAAGCGTCTCGCGCTCCAGCAGCGACCGCATCATCGCGGAGCCCTTGTCCTTCTCCTCCACTCCCGGCTGCGAGAACTCGACCAGACTCACCAGCCGCTCGCCAAACTCCGGGTGCTTCTCTTCCACCGCAGCGGCCAGTTCGGGCAGGGACACGCGGAAGAACAGCCGCCGCATCCCATAGGCTCCAAAGACGATCCCCGTCGTCAAAAGCGAACCCAGCGCGGTCCAGCGACTGCTCGCCGACAGATCGAGCCAGTAGTCGAGGACGAACGCGATCGCCGTCACCACGACCATCGCCAGTACCGCCACCGCCAGCCCGCTCAGGATCGACAACGACCGGATGCGACCTTCGAGCCGACGCAGTTCGGTCGTGACTCGGGTAGGCAGAAGGGCCGCCTGCTGGCTGTGCAGCCGAACTTGCGGACGAGAACCGGGCAACGACGCTTGCGCCATGATGGAGCCTTGCATTCGCGACGGGAGAAGAAACAACGCATCGGAGTATAACCACATATATGACGAAATCTGTATCGGGAAAATGGAAAGTGTGAGAAAAACCGGTCCTGTGGACTAAGACAGACTAAGCCGTCAGACCCGCAATCGCGGGCATCGAATAGTAGTGGCACAGGGCGACGCCGGTCGCATCGGCCACGTCGTTCGGCTCGAGCAGTTTTTCCATCCGCAGCTCACGCTGCACGGCGAGTTGGACCTGCTCCTTGCTCGCGGTCCCACTGCCGGTGAGTAACTTCTTAATCTGCCGAGCAGAGTAGTGCATGATCGTCAGCTGGGCGTCGGCAGCTGCGAAGAGGATGGCCCCGCGGGCGTGGGCCATCAGGATGGCGGTCTTGGGGTGCTTGGGTGTCGAGAAGATTTGCTCGATCGCCATGGCGTCGGGAGCGAACTCGGCGATGACCTCGCGGAGACCGGAGCCGATTTCGAGAACGCGCTCGGCGAGAGTCAGCGCGGGGGTGGAGCTGATGACTCCCCCTTCGCGCAGCACGGGACCGCGCGGGGTGCGCTCCAGAACCGCATAGCCGGTTCGGTTGAGCCCCGGGTCGATCCCCAGCACGATCTGAGCGGCCTCGCCGATCAAGACGTTTCCTTGCCGCATGGCCATCCGTGGCCGCCTCCGTGTGGGGCTGGTCGCTGACAACGATGAGTGATTCACCACGAAGACACGAAGGCACTGAGTCCAGAGGGTTCATCCACCGATTACGCAGATTTTCACAGATTCAGACTGCCTCTTCCAATCTGTGATAATCTGCGTAATCTGTGGATCAAACTCTTCTCTGAAGAACATCCTACAAGCCTCTCAAGCCAAGCTTGCTCGATCTTTCTGTTCTCCGTGCCTCTGTGTCTCCGTGGTCAATCTCACTCCGACCGATCCGGTTCCAGCACGCCGATGTATGGCAGGTGCCGGAACTCCCCATTGAAGTCCAGACCATACCCGACAACGAACGCATCGGGAATGTCGAAACAATGGTAATCCGGGCCGAAGCTCACCTGCGACCGGGCTCGCTTCCACAGCAAGGCCACCGATCGCACGCTCGCGGGCTCCTTCTGGCGGATCACATCCAGCAGAGCCGACATCGTTCGTCCCGTGTCAAAAATATCATCGACCAGCAGGACATCCCGCCCCCGCAGGTCTGGCAAGAATTCCGTATTCAGGATCAATTTCTCGGGAGTCGTGGCGGTTCCGCGATAGCTGCTGGCCTGCACCATCCCCAATTGATGCGGCAATTCGATTCTTCTCATCAAGTCACACACCAGCATCACGCTGCCGGTCAGCACTCCCAGAATCGTCAGCGGCCGACCGGCATAATCCGCCGTGATCCGCTGGCCCAATGTGGTCACAGCTGCGTCGATTTCGGCGGTAGAGAGGAGAGGGCGGATCATGGCAGCTTCAGGCACCAGGGGCGGGGCGAGGAAATCTCAACGGGAGGCGTTTTACCGTCTGGTGCAGCGTATGTGGTAGTGATCCGATTGCGTCGTGACGAGTTCATTCGCGTTGCGACGGGGGCTGGTCACGTGTAACCTTCTTCAAGTTATTCATTTCACTCAACACACAGAACGGGCGCTTTGATGGAAATTCCCACCTCGTTGATCCAGTCGATCCGAATCATCGCCATTGGTTTGTGCTTGTGGCAGGGCGCGGGCGCTCAAGACCGCACGGCGAAGTCGACAGCCAAAGACCCGGTCGAGGCAGCCAATCTGGAGTTTGCTCTCTCCGGGGAGGAGTTGGACGCCCTCAAGGGCCAAACCTTCGATCTGCTTTACAAGAACGGCAAGAAAGAAACGGGCGGCACGGTCAAGACGTTTCTGAGCAGTCAGAAAATGCCCGATCGGTTCCGCACCATTGAGTTCATCCTGTCCAATCAGAGGCAGACTCGCAAGATTCCGGCGGATCAAGTGTTCCAGTTCGCACAGGGGGACAAGGTCTATTTAGTCGCCCCCTTGCCCACACAAAAGTATTTCGTCCTGGTCGATGTGACAAAGCGGGACATCGCTGTTTCGGAGAAGCTCAAGGCGGCGAATCACCGCATCTGGGAGCCGATCCCCGAAGCCGATCAGCTGAAATACGTGGCCGAAGAAAAGGAGTTCCTGGGAAAGGTCAAAGCCCACTTTTCCCAGTTGTCACTGCAAATGGTGGAGACCCAGTATTTCCTATTCTTGAGCGATATGCCAGCGGCGCAATTGAGTCCCTATCTCAAACAGCTCGATCAGATGAACGAATCGTTGGGGGCGGCGTTTGGGTTCCAGCCGGGTCATAACGTCTGGCGGGGCAAGGCGGTTGTCATCGCGTTCGTCGCCGAGGCGAGCTTCGTCGAGTACGAACGAGTCTTCATGATGAAAAATGATGTCGACACCACAAAAATTCAGGGGTTGTGCCACTCCTTCCCGAATGGTCGAGTCGTCGTATCGGCTTATCGAGGGCAAAGCCCGGAGCATTTCGGCGCGCTGTTGGTCCACGAGACAGCCCACGGCTATCTGCACCGCTACAAATCGACTGTCCATATCCTTTCCTGGTTCAACGAGGGGATCGCCGACTGGATCGCCAGCATTGCCGTTCCCACTTGCCGGACCACCAGCGACCGACAAAAACAGGCACTGGATCAACTGAAAATGACTGGCACACTGGGAGGAACGTTCTTCCTCAACCAACAGATTGAACCCTGGCAGTACGGCGTCGCCAGTTCGATAGTTCAATTGCTGCTTCAGAAAAGCCCCGACCAGTTTCGGCTGTTCTTTAACGGGATCAAAGAGGGACTGACCTGGGAGGACAGCCTGATGCGAGCTTACGGCATTACGCCGGCGGAATTGGTCTCGGCATATGGCGGGGCCATTGGTGTGCCGAACCTGAAGTTGTAGAGGTGTTGGAATTCGTGGGACACGAAGCCGGACTCGTTTTTGCAGTCAACACGGATCTTTCAAGCACTATGAATCACATTCATTTCGCCGTTCTCTGAATCCTGTCACTGACGATGGGCAGCCAAGTCGTGGCTGCTGACTTTGCGACACAGGTGATGGAAACGGCGATGGGTGGCGCTGTCCAACGGATGCTGCTTGTCCAGGGAGGTTTGCTGATGACGACCATGCCGGTCGGGCTCTGGCCACGGCGACGACCTACCCTCGCCCCAGCTTGATCCGCGCCACCCGCCCGAACTGCGAACTCCCCATCGGCGGTGGCACCAGCCGTAGCGTGAACGGCATCCAGTGCGGCTTATCGAGCTTCTTGTCGGTCAGCTCGGTGATTACGGCCAGCGTGGGATGCTTCGCGTCCTTGTAGTTCTCGACGGTGGTCGGGTTGAGGAAGATCAACTTCTTGGCGATGAAGTCCGAGATCCAATCGGCGAACTCCATGCTCATCCGCGTCCATACGACCGCCTTCGTATCGTGCCGCAGCACCAGTCCGAACTCGCCCGAGGTCGTCGTGTACTGGGTGAAGTCCTGCAACAGCTTGTCCCACCGCGTGTTGTCGTAGAACCGCACGTACTCGACGACCGCAGCTGCGAATTGGCCATGTTCGGCAAGTTGAATCCACTTGAGTTGGGGGCGGCCCTTACTCCCGTCGCCGGTGACGGTTTCACCGCGGCGTTCTTCCTCTTCCATGATCTTCTGGACGCGGCTGTCGGGGGTGGCCGGGCGGCAGCGGGTACGGGCCCATTCGCGGAGGTTGAAGATCTGGTCCTCCATCGTTTTCGAGAGGGGGACGAGCAACTCCTGCTGCGTGATGAGGTCGTCCTCGGTCAGCATGTTCCCGGCGCTGTAGGTCTCGATGATGGCCGAGTTGACGATCGTTTCGATCTCAGCCCCGGAGTAACTTTCGGTCGCTTCGGAGAGTCGGGGGAGGTTGAACTTCTCCGGCTTCCAACCACGCTTCTTGAGGTGGATGCTGAAGATGGTTTGCCGCTCGTAATAGTTGGGCAGGTCGATAAAGAACAGTTCGTCGAAGCGTCCGCGCCGTAGCAGTTCCGGCGGGAGCTTGGAGATGTTGTTGGCGGTGGCGACCACGAACACCGGGGTCGTGTGCTCCTGGAGCCAGGTCAGGAACCGACCGACCAGCCGGGCCACAGTGGGGTCGCTCCCCTCGGCGTCGAAGCCCGAGAACGCCTTGTCGATTTCTTCCAGCCACAGCACCGACGGTGAGATCGTCTCCATCAGCCGTAGCACCTCGCGCAGATTCTGCTCCGATGCTCCACGAGAGGAATCGAGCAGATTCGACAAGTCCATCCGCACCAGCGGGAACCCCAGCACGCGGGCGATCGCCTTCGCGCTGAGGCTCTTGCCGCAGCCTTGCACCCCGGCGAGTAGCACGCCCTTGGGGAACGAGATGCCCCGTGCGCGGGCATCGGCACTGAACGCTTCGGCCCTTTGCTTGAGCCACTCCTTCAGTCCCTCGAGCCCGCCGATGTCGTTAATCCCCTCGTCGAGATCGAAGAACTCCAGCAGGTCGGACCCTTGCACCATGTGACGTTTTTCGGAGACCAGTGCGGCATACACTTCGTCATTGATACTGTCGCGCCCTTGCAGTGCGCGAGAGAACGCCTTGCGAGCCTCGCGTGCGGTGAGGCCCATCACCGCTTTGGCCATATGCTCCTCTTGCTTGGCATCGACCTCCAGCGGGGACGAGCGTTCAGACAGCAGATCGAGCAGCACTTCTCGCATTTCCTCCAGGCCCGGAATCGGCAGCTCGATCAGCGTCACGTCCTTGATCCACTCGATCGGAATCTGCTCCACCGGCCCGATGCACAGGATCACCTGCCTCCGAGAAGCGAGCTGAGGAATCAAGTCACGGACGCAGCGAATGACCTGCGGATCGGCGAGACAGAGATGCACATCCTTTAATAGGAACAGATGCTCGGGCGGGTACTGATCGATCGACTTGAGGAAGTCATACAGATCGAGACTCGCCACATCGGTGATCGCGGGCGAGGCCCCCAGCGTCGAGGTCCAGCTGACGATGCCGTACTCCAACTCTTCCGCCATCGAGGCCAGCAAGCCCTCCCAGCGATCCTCTTCATACGTCCGCAACCACAACACTGGATAGCCGGAGCGGATGCGGGCTTGGAGGTCGTCGAGGAGTTGAGTGGTGGTCATGGCGAGTCGGGATCGAGGGTCGAACGTTTAGCCGCGACGCGAAGTCTTCGAAGCGGAGCGAGTTCCGCAATCGGATATGGGGAGCCAGGAGCCAGACCGTGAGTCAGCCGTTGAGTGTCCGGTCCGGCGAATCGCACTCTACCGCAGTGGGGGGATCGCAGCAAGAACCTCATGTGGCCAAGCCACCTCGGTAAAGTTCCCAGCGACTCAACGTGGGCTACCCGGCGGTTGCCGAGTCCCGGCAGACTGCGGCCCAGGATTCGAATCACTGACCATCAGGCGAGCCGCCCGTGGAAACTTCCCGTAGCCAGGCCCGTCGGTCCGGGCGGAACGGACCGGGGAGGGGCCGTTCTACTGGTCAGCCAACACTGGCCGCACGCCTGAGTGAGTCGCCCGAATGCAAAAAAAAGCAGGGCGGGCAAATGTGCCCGTCCCACGAGTTGCTTTGCGTTTGCTCAACCTCAAGCGGCGAAACCACCAGGGGGCTGACGCCGCCCCGCTCGCCTGTTGGTTACAGCATCACCACTTCCACGTGCGACTCGTACTCGATGTCGTACTTCTTCATCTTCTTGTACAGCGTCGTGCGGTTGATGCCGAGCAGGCGAGCCGTTTCCTGGCGGTTCCAGCCATTGGTCTCCAGGGCTTCGATGATGATCTGACGCTCGGGGTTCGCGAGGGCCGACTTCAGGTTCCCACCAATCAGCCGGTTCACCGCTCCCGACATGTCGATCTGGTCGCGACGTAGCGGCTCGGGCAGTTCGGCGGCGGTGATGTACTCGCTCTTCGAAAGCACCACAGCTCGCTCGACGACGTTGACCAGCTCTCGCACGTTACCTGGCCAGGAGTAGCGCTGCATCAGTTGCAGGGCGTCCTCGTCGAACCCCTTGACGCGCTTGCCGTTTTGGTCGTTGAAGTCTTGCAGGTAGTGTTCCAGCAGCAAAGGAATGTCGCCAATGCGTTCGCGAAGGGGCGGCTGGGTGATCGAGATCACGTTAATGCGGTAGTACAAGTCTTGGCGGAACTCGCCGCGCTTGACCCGCTCTTCCAGGTTGTCGTTCGTGGCCAGTACCAGCCGCACGTCGACCTTGTGCGTCTTCGATCCACCGACTGGCTCGAATTCGCGGTCTTGGAGCACGCGCAGGAGTTTGACTTGCAGGCTCGGTGATGCGGTCCCGATTTCGTCGAGGAACAGCGTGCCACCATCAGCTTGCAGGAACTTGCCGGGCTTGTCGTGCGTGGCCCCGGTGAAGGCTCCGGCCACGTGCCCGAACAGTTCGCTCTCCAGTAGCGAATCGGGGAGCGCCCCACAGGCGACCTCGATGAACGGCTTCTCGCGGCGGCTGCTCAGTTGGTGAATCGAGCGGGCGGTAATCGTCTTCCCGGTCCCGTTCTCGCCCAAGATCAGCACTGTGGTGCGAGTGTCCGAGACGCTCTCGATGAGGTCGAACATCTTGGCCATTTTGTAGTCGCGACCGATGATGTGCGAGAGGCCGAACTTCTCGTCGAGTTGCTTCTTGAGCTTCTTATTCTCTTCGACGACCTTGCGCTGCCCCAGGGCTCGCTGGATCGAGAAGTTGAGTTCATCATCGATGACCGGCTTGGTCAGGTAATCGAACGCTCCCAGGCGGATCGCCTCGACGGCACTTTCAATCGTGCCGTATCCCGTCAGCAGGATGATGGCGGTCTCCGGCTTGGTCGGGACAGCCCACTCGAGCAGATGGAACCCGTCTTGATCGGGCAGGTTCACATCGCAGATGACAGCATCGAAGTTGTAGTCCTTGATCCGCTCCATCGCATCGCGGCAATTGACCGCGGTTTCGGTGCGGTGGCCGAGGCTGCGGAGGTAATCCGCCATCGCTTCGCAGATATGACGATCATCATCAACAACCAGCAGTGAACCGTGATAGGTCATGGGGGCCTCGTTGGCTTTTCGTGACAGACGTGTCATCCGCAAGGTAGCGGATGCGGAGAGCTGTCGGGCCAGCAGGTGACCGAAGAAGCGAATACCCACTCCATGAGCGGCGCAATGCTCCCCCGTCAGCCACTGAGACCGGGCAGGTCACCAGGGATGATGGTCAACACCACGTGTTGCCGAATGGCCACATGGCGTCTTGGTCCTCACCACCCGAACATCCACGACCGGGTAAAGAGGACTCTGCTGGGAGCAACGAGTTAAGGGGTCATCAAACCTACGACACAGGTGGCGATGAGGCAACATGATTCTGTGGCGTTTTCGCGACCAGATGGAACGATTGTACCGGAGTGGCGGAAAACACGAGGACCAGAAGAGGCCCAGAATCGGGAGTTGATGGTTGACCCAGTGGCAGCAGCGAGTGGCGAAAGGCGATGGACTCGCTCTCGACAGCGAGCGCTCCCCGGTATGACCATCGCCTTTCGCGACGATGTCGGGCGATGGGGAAACCCGAGCGGACAATCGCTGTGCCGGTGATCACTCGACCAGATGCCCTCGTGTCGCGTCACCCACGCTTGCAGCTGTGGCAGGAGGTCAAGGCCGATCGTGGGAGACTGAGGTGGATGGCGTGCGAGACGCACTTTGCGCAGCCGGGGAATGACCTCCCTACACAGCCACATCCTCCACATCCCGTGTTCGGTTTTTCCTTGTCGGTGACGGATGATCGACGGTGAGGGAGGGGACACAGATTCTCACCGATTCGGAGAGCCTTTACGGCTGCACACCGGGAGCGATGAGGGCTGCTCTGGCCTCTAAAATCTGTGGGAATCTGTGAAATCTGTGGACGAGTCCACCGTGTCTCGCCAGTCGTCCGGAGCCTGATGTCCCGGAGGCAATCACACAGTGTGTCTCGCACTCGGGTGGATGTTTGGGAATACCCTCCTGTCGTGATCCCACAAGTTCCGACAGTCAACTCTTATCAATCAACCCTCATCGATCTCCCTTCACGCAGTTTCGCATTCCCACCGAGCGCCCTAGAATCTTAAAGTCGCCGCAAACCCGCTGCGACACGCTATCAAGGAACCGATCGTGGCTGATGCGCTGGAACAACGGACTGTGCTGATCGTCGAGGACGAACCGATCATCCGCAACACTCTCGCGGAGTTCCTCACCGGGGAAGGGTTCGAAGTCACGAAAGCGGGCACCGTCGCCGAGGGGCTGGCCGCTGCCAAGCAACGCGACTTTCACGTCGCCATCTGCGATGTCCAGCTGCCCGATGGGGACGGCGTCGCCCTGCTGCGGAAGCTACAACGGATCAACTCATCGGTCTTCGGGCTGATCATCACGGCGTATGCCACGGTTGAGAACGCGGTCGATGCCTTCAAAGCGGGGGCGTTCGACTACCTCGTCAAGCCGGTCATTTTGGATGATGTCCTCAACAAGCTGAACCGCGTCTTCCAGTTCCGCCAACTCTTCATCGAGAACCAGGCCCTCCGCCGTGAGCTCTCTCAACCGCAAAACTTCGAACAGATCGTCGGCTCCTCCCAGCCGCTCAAGGAGTTGCTGGCCACGATCGCCAAGATCGCCGCAACCAGTTCCAACGTGCTGTTGATGGGCGAAACGGGAACCGGCAAGGAACTCTTCGCGCGGCAGATTCACTCGGCTGGACCGCGCAAGCAGGAAAAGTTCCTGGCCATGAACTGCGCCACGCGCCCCGCCGATCTGCTGGAGGCCGAACTCTTCGGCACTGAGAACGGATCGGCTCAAACCGGGCTCCTCCGGACAGCCGGTGAAGGCACCGTCTACCTCGACGAGATCGCCGAACTGCCGATGGGGACACAGGCTCGGCTCCTGCGGGCCATCGAGTACCAGGAAAGCATGCCGACCGGCGGCACCGAAACCTACCCCGTCACCTGCCGCATCATCGCCTCGACGAGTCAGGATCTGATGCGGCTCGTCGGCGAGCAGAAGTTCCAGGAGGACCTGTTCTACCGCCTCGACGGCATGAAGATCCGCATCCCCCCACTCCGCGAACGCCTCGACGACATCCCCGAACTCGTCGACCATTTCATCACCCGCCACTCCCGCGCCATGCGCAAGCGAGTCACAGCTGCATCGAGCGAGACGATCCGCCTCCTCATGGCTGCCCAGTGGAAGGGGAACGTTCGCCAGCTCGACAACGCCATCGAGCGAGCCGTGATCATGTGCGAAGGCACCAGCGTCGAGCCAAGCGACCTCCCCCCCGACCTGATCGGCATGGGCCAACCACTCCCCGACACGGACGATCTGCGATCGGCCCTCCGGCACTACGAGAAGCTGCACATTACGAGAGTCCTGCGCCAGTGGCCCGATAAACGCGAGGCGGCGAAACGGCTGCGGCTGGGGCTGTCGAGCTTGTATCGGAAGATCGAGGAACTGGAGATTGAGTTGTAGGGAGTAAAACATCCGCCGTAGGACGGGCACATTTGCCCGTCCCTTTCGCAAACAGTGACGGTCACGCTCTCCGCCGCGAGTGCATCACCCCCGCGAACGCACTGGCGGCCCAAGGAGACCCCCAGTGCGTTAGCGCGACCGGTCGTCTCCACTCCAATTACCTCCAGAAGTTTTGGTAAAAGACGGTGATCGGATTTCCGTTATGC
>JANPCU010000045.1:0-8613 GCA_031431195.1 Planctomycetota bacterium
GCGGCTAGCGCCGTGCCGCTCACTGTCTCCGATGAGGAATGTTCCCATGCTCGGTGATCTCAAAGACGCACGCTGGATCATCGCCAAGGGGCTCATGTTTCTGCTGGCTGGAGTGATGGCCAGTGGACTCTTACTCGTCGAGATCCCGACGCTCCGGGCAGTCGGGTTGCTTGGCCTCGCGGTCTGGTGCTTTTGTCGGGCCTACTACTTCGCATTTTATGTGATCGAGCACTACATCGATTCGTCTTACAAGTATGCCGGGTTGTGGTCGGCGATGCGGTATGTGTTGTTCCACAGAAAGAGATGAGCGGCACGTGATTGAGGCCGTCCTGGCGTAGGGCACTCTTCGCAGCTGTCCCAGTGACCTGAGAAACGCCCAGGGGCACGTCGGAAACGTGCCCCTGGGGTCATGACACTATGCCGGAGCGGACGCGTGTCCGCTGGCACTAGTTGATATCGATCAATTCGACCAGGAAGTGCAGCGTGGCATTCGGGGGAACGTCGGCCCCAGCCCCTCGAGCACCGTAGCCGAGCTTGGCGGGGATTTCGAGTTCAATCATGCCGCCCTTGCCGACGAGTTGCATTCCCTCGGTCCAACCCGCGATGACTTGGTTCAGACCGAACGAGATCGATTCGCCCCGCTTGTAGGAGCTGTCGAAGACCTTCTCATTGTCGAGCCAGCCGTGGTAGTTGACTTCGACGCTCTGTCGAGCCGTCGGCTTGGCACCCTCTCCCGCGCGGAGGATGCGGTATTTCAGACCCGACTCGGTCGTCGTGAACGACTTGGCCGCCTTCTCATCGATCTTCCCGGCCCCCTTCGGGAGACTGGGGAATGCCACTTCTTTTGCTTCGCCTGCCACGTCTTTCACCGCTTCCTTTTCTTGTGCCACGACGGGCTTCTCGCCCTCAGCCTGTGCGACATCATTCGCCGCACAGCCAGCCACCACCAACATCAATCCGACCAAGGCCACGCCAGTCAATCTCTTCAGAAGCATTGAGCACCTGATCCCCATGAACACGATTCACAGCGTCTGACCAGTCGACACCCGGCGGGTATCATCCTCAGACGCAGATGGATCGTATCAGCTACGTCGCAGAAATCACGTCCACTCGCCATCCGTCGATCTGCGGGTCATCCTGTCGGCCAGGGCAATTGAGCCAGAGACGGTCTCGGAATTCCGGTTCGGTCGTCGGGCGGGCGGGGCGGATGTTGCCGCAGTTGGTCGGCCATCCACATCAGCTCCGACAGGGGCAGGCCCGCCGAGATGTCGTTCTCGCGATCCCGTTTCTGATGAACCTCGGAAAACAGTTCGAGTGACCGCCGCGCATGCCGCTCGACTCCCACCAGATTATGCTCCCGCAGCTTGACTCCGGCAGCTGCCAGCTTGATGAGTCCCTTCAAGAAATCCGCCAGCGGGCCGGTTCGCCCCGCAGCATGCCAGAGTGACTCCCAGGCTTCGTGAGACTCCCAGTAATACCCGGCGTTGAAGAGCTGGACTGCCCACCGGAACTCCGGGTGATCGGGGAGTTCGGCCCAGGTCGGCGGAACATGCGCTGTGAGTGGTGCGGTCACGGCAGGGGCGTCAGGCCCCTCGTACGAGTGCCCCGCTGGATCGCGAATCGGATGCGGGGTCACGCCTGGAATATGGGTGTAGGGTGGTAACGGGCGGGGATTCATCGGGACTCCTCCGTGGCCAAGCGGGCCAGCGCTTGCTGGTACTCTTCGGGAGTGTTGGTGTTACACAGCGAATCGAGCTGGGGGTCAATCCGCCGCAACTCTTCGACTGGAATCTCGCGGGTGCGGCACTGCTCAAACAGGAACACTGGACGTAGCCGGTCGGCCGCCAGCAGTTCCTCAATCACGGGCAAGACCGACAGCCGGTAGACCGCCGCCAGCGGATGGTGATACCGACCATCAAACGGAACAGCGATCTCGGCCTCTCCCAGGGCATCGATCATCGCCCGGATGAACGCGGGCTGAAGCAGCGGGGCATCGCAGGCTGACACGTACACCAAGTCGACCTCCCCCCACAGCTGGTGCATACCGACGGCGAGACCTGCCAGCGGGCCGCGATATTCCACCGGATCACGGGCCATGCGAATGGGTGAGCCCGTCGCATTATCGCCGGTGAGGAGCCGATTGGCGTTCAACCACTCCTCCGACAGGTCTGGCAATTCCTGATCCGCCGACGCGGCGACGACGACGGGGTTCACTTGAGAAGAGAGGATGCGGACCACGCGCTGGAGCATCACCTCGGAGCCCACCGGCAGTAATGCCTTGGCTCGACCCATACGAGAACTACGCCCGCCGCAGAGGACAATGCCACCGACTCGTGCAGTCTGGAGAGAATTTTTCAAGCGCGGGAATCCGGGTGGAGGAGAAGGATTTAATTGTATGCTCCCGGGCGACAGGAGCGACTCGCTGCTCGCCGGATTTCGATCAGCAGGGGGAATTCGCCCATGGAGTGGTCCCGCGCTCTTGACGGGGGAGGTGCGGGTCAGTGCCCTGGCGAGGTTCGGCCTTCGTTGACGCTGGACACTCCTTGCCAAAGGACGTATGACCTCATCCGTCCCATCCCGTCGAGGTGCATCATGTCGCGACTGTTGTCAGTGATTGTCTGTCTGCTCAGTCTGGTCCGCTCCTTACACGCGGCGGCTCCCCCGAATGTGGTTCTCATCATCTCCGATGACCAAGGGTGGCAGGACTACTCCTTTATGGGGCATCCGGCAATTCAGACGCCGCACCTCGACAAGCTCGCTCGCGAGTCGTTGGTCTATACGCGCGGCTATGTCCCCGACAGCTTGTGTCGTCCATCGCTGGCGTCAATCCTCACGGGGCATTATCCGCATCGACACCGGATCACTGGCAATGACCCCAGACTGAGCGGCGACCTCGCCCAACTGCCCAAGGGGCAGGCCCAGAAGTCTCCTGTGTATGCCCAGCTGCGAACGCGGTACAGCCAGAACTTGGACGAGTTCCCGAAGCTGCCGTCGGCACTGCATTCGCATCTGGGGTATGTCTCGTTCCAAACGGGGAAGTGGTGGGAGCGAAACTACACGCATGGAGGTTTTACGAGCGGCATGTCGCACGGCGAGACTGGCAAAGGAGGCCGCCACGGGGACGAGGGGCTGGCCATTGGTCGGCAGGGCTTGAAGCCCGTCGAGGAGTTCATCGACTCGGCGGTCAAGGACCAGAAGCCGTTTCTGGTTTGGTACGCCCCGATGTTGCCGCATACGCCACACAACCCGCCACAGCGGCTGGTCGACAAGTACCAGGACAAGACGCCGCATCTCCCCATCGCCAAATACTGGGCGATGTGCGAGTGGTTCGACGAGACGGTGGGAGAACTGCTCGGCGTACTCGACAAGCGCGACCTGACCCGCAACACGATCGTCGTGTATGTGACCGATAATGGGTGGATTCAAACCGAGGTCGCCGAGGGCGGGGCATCGGGCGGAGTACGCGGCAAACGTTCGCAATATGATGGCGGCGTGCGCACTCCGATAATGATTCGCTGGCCCGGTCACGTGGCCCCGCGCCGCGATGAGACTCACCTCGCCAGCTCGATCGATCTATTCCCCACCCTCTTGTCGGCGGTTGGGGTGGATGACGCGAGCCTGCTCCAGACGCTGCCGGGGGTGAACCTGCTCGACGAGAAACAGGTCGCCGCACGGTCGAGCGTCTTCGGGGAAATCTACGAACATGATGTGTATGACATCGCCCGCCCCGCTGCCAGCCTGCGACATCGCTGGGTCGTTAACGACGAATGGAAGCTGATCGTCCCACACGCGGAGCGAGTACCCACCGGAGTGACCGAACTCTATCACCTGAGCGCAGACCCGGACGAGATGCGGAACCTCGCCGAATCGGAACCCGATCGCGTGGCAGCCATGCGGGCGTTACTCGATGCCCACTGGCAGCCGAAATAACCTGGTGAGCGTCCGGTGTGAGCCGGATGGTAATTCTCGGTGACGCCGCAGTCCCAGGTGGCTGACGCCCAATGGCACTTACTTTAGCTGACCAACCCGACGCATCAGCGAGGGAAGCACAGGGGAAAGTCGCTTTCGCTCCCCCCTCGCTGACGCGTCGGGCTAGTAAAATAAGAACCAGGGGGCTGACGCCGCCCCGCTCGCCGATGCGTTTCACTCAGTGCCACGCGAGGCTTACCTCAGGTTCGCTTCCACGCCTGCGGCAGGTACTTCGGCAAGTCTGAAGCGATCATCCCCGGCGGACTGAGTTCCTCAGCGGCGATGTCTCCGGCCAGTCCATGCAGGTGACATCCGAGGCAGGCGGCGTCGAACGGATCGGCCCCTTGAGCAATGAGCGCGGTGATCAATCCGGTCAGGACATCGCCCGTCCCGCCCGTGGCCATGCCGGGATTACCCGTGCGATTGATGAAGAGGCGGTCACCATCGGTCACGATGGTTCCAGCCCCCTTCAGCACGAGGACCACGCGGTGTCGCTGGGCGAACTCGACCGCCAGCGATTCGCGGTGGGCCTGAATCTCGCCGATGGGGAGCCCCGTCAGCCGGGCGAACTCACCGGGGTGCGGAGTGAGCACGCGCCGTGACCGAGCGGAGGCGAAAAGCCCCTGACGTTCGACCAGCAGATTCAATGCATCCGCATCGACCACGCAGGGCACATCGACCCCGCGAATGACTTGGGAGACCACCTCGCGCAGCTCGTCCGACTGTCCCAACCCCGGTCCGATCGCCACCGCATCAGCGGCCTGGCAAGCGGTCATGATGTCGGGAATCGACGGGATGGCCAGCCGACCGAGCGAGTCTTCGGGCAGCGGGACAGTCAGATATGAGGGTTCGATGGCCGCGACCGCGCTCCAGACCGAGCGGGGGCAAGCCAGATACACCAGCCCCGCCCCACCTCGCAGTGCCCCCAGACCGGCGAGCGAGATGGCCCCGCTCATCCCGATGCTGCCGCCGATCAGCACCACCCGCCCGTAACTTCCCTTGTGGGAATCCAAGGCTCGGGAGGGGAGTTGCGGAATCTCAGAGATACGTTTCAGCGAGGACATTGCGAAGCCTTCCCAGTCACGCCCGTTCTCTGGTCAGGGAGGCATCGGACGACTTCGACGGCTCAAATCCCCTGCGGATCGCAACAACGATACTACCACCGTCGCTGTCCATCGAACACGCGCAGAGAGAATGTCTTCGGGCGGTCGTCTTCCATCCGGAAGACCCGCTCACCTCGCACACGGGCCTGACGCAGGGCGGCCATCGCACGCTCCGCACGAATCAGCGGGGCATAAAACGCGAATGACAACACGCGGGGCTCTTCATCGGCAAGATCGGGGCGGTACACATGCAGCTGGCTCATCCTTGAGCTCCTGTGGTGAGGCGAATTCCGTTTCGTCCGAATCGGAGGGTAACTCCGATTACGAGTACCACAATATCGAGGCTGGAACCGGTGAAACAAGGATTTATCTGTACAGGTCGGCGATTTTGGCCGAATTGCAAGACTAAGGGCAGTTCCAGAATTGGTGTTCATCACCGTACGCTGATGGAAAGCAGAGACTGGAACGCTGATCTCCGCTGATCCTGATTAGTGTTGATCGGTGAAGATCAGTGTTCCAATCTTCTGAGATGAATACGGATTCTGAAAACGCTCTGAGGAACAGGCTCGATCCAAGTTCCCGGAATTCACTGCAGAGTACGCGGAGGTTCGCAGAGGGGAATTCTGGAGATCACTCAGGCCTCTGCGGTCTTCTGCACTGCAAGCATTTGAAATCCGCATGTGCTGAGAGAAATTCTGAGGCCCAGCTCGCTCCCTCCACGAGCAGCGTCCGGGTGGCGGGGTCAGGAGGCTTTGCGGATGGCCCCGACTCGGGAGACGCTCGCTCGCCTGATCTTCGATCACTGCCTGATCAGACCGACCAGCGACGAGTGAAACCCTCGTTCTCTCGGTCGAATCGCCCCGCCGAGTTCACGCTGCCGGGGCCATGCGCAAAGCCTCCTGACCCCGCCACCCACGTCACTTGGCCTGACACCGCGATACTTCGAGCTGAGTCGTCACCGCCCGACATGCTGATCGTGATTTTGGTTGCGGCGATACCGTGCTGCGCCCTCTGCGGTGAATTCTTTTCAGAACTTTCGGGATGTTGTTACGAGCCAGATCCTCAGAGTCGCGGGAAGGTAATTTCTCCCCGCTCGCCTCAGTGGGCGAGTGTCCATTCACTCGGTGTTTCATGGTCTACTTTTCGTTCCCCGACGCTTTTCGTGCCTTGGTCACGCCGATGGCGAATTTATCGAAGAACTTCTGCGTCCCTTCTTTGACACTGTTGGTCAAGTTGCCCTGGGCCAGTGCATCCAGCGAGAGTGTCGCCAGCTTCGCTTCTTCCTTCCAAACAATCGAAGGCACGCGGTTGCCCTCCTTGGTCAGGTCGAGCATCACGACTACCAATTCGAGGGACAACTCACTCGCATTTCTCGCCTGCAGCTTGCGGTCTTCCGGGGAAGACCACATCACACCCAGAATAATGACCGATTCGTTGACCCCCAACTTGTCGATCCGGGTCAGGTCCATCTTCAACCGGGTCTTCACGGTCTTTTCGAACTTCACGAACATGAATTCGTTGATGCGGCCCGAGGGGTCGATCTCGAACGGCTTGATGAAGATCGCCGCTTCATTCATCTGGGCCAACAGCTTGTCGGCACGTTCAGTCCCGCTGATATCCACCATTTGAGGAATTTCAGCAGAGCCCCGTCGGGAGGGGACCGACTGCGGAGTAATCGGAGTGACAGAGTTGTTCTCCGAAGCGGCCAGCACTTCGCGAATATCATCCACCGAGACAGCGAAGTTCAGGTTCTGTCCTTTCGCCATCTGGAAGGTGTTCATCCCGATGACCTCACCCTCCATGGAGACCAGCGGTCCGCCGCTGTTACCCGGAGAGATCGGCGTGTCAGTTTGGATATACCGAGCCCCCTCCATCCCGAGTTCTGAGCCGGCTCGGATATTCGAGATCGTGCCCTTTGTCGCGGTGAAGGAGAGACCGAGCGGCGCACCAAAAGCGGCCACCTCAACCCCTTTGCGAGGCAGCGTTTTCGCCAGTCGCATCGGCAGGAAGGGGGCCCCCGTGGCCTCCAACTGGATAATCGCGATGTCCCGCTTCTCGTCGAACAACTTAAAGCCAAGCACACCACAGGTCCGTCCGTCCTCGAACTGAGCGGTGACCGTTTGCCCCCCCTCAATCACGTGATAGTTCGTAACGACCGTTCCGGTACTCGACACCACGAATCCGCTGCCCAGCGAATCACCCCGAGGCGATTTGACATTAATACGAACGACCGAGGGATCGGTTTGCTCGACGAGGTCCGGCAGGGCGAGTGTGACGCCCGAAGTCGACTCGGCCGGGGATGTCGTCGCATTCGGCTGCACAGCTGAAGGGGAAACGGCTGGACTGGCACTATGCCCGGACTGAGAGGCAGCGGTCAGTTGGTTCAACATGGCGTCAGCATTGGTGGGCAATGACGCCGGTGCGGAGTGTGCAATGGTTGTCGGTATCGCAGCCACACTCTGCGGAGTGGGCACCGGCTGGGTGGGAGTCGTCGGAGTCCCCACAGCCGGTTGAACAGCTGCCGGTTGTGCGGCCACTTCGGGAGTGCCGCCTCCGCGATTCATCACCAGGACCACGACGAGTCCGACGACGGCAGCGATCCCTCCTCCAACCAGCAGTCCCATCATGACTTGATTGGAACCCTCATTCCTTTTAGAAGGCCGTGACTTACGATTTTGACCACGTGGAGTTGCCATAACTATCCCCAAGAGAACGTGACAATTAGAACTCAGACCGTTGACATGAAAGAGTGTTGAGCCGAAGCCACACCGCATCCTCTACTCGGAATCGAGAGAAGTTGTTCCACGAGTCTAGCCAGACCTGTGACAGAATTACAAACTCGAACGAGTGAGACGCATAGAATTCTTGGAAAACAGGGGAGCCATGAGTGCGAAACAGACCTTGTCAGTCATTCACCCCCGCCTTTTTTCGTAGGCCGGACCCGCTCGCAGACGGAGATTTCTCTGTCGATCCGGGGCCTCTGTCCAATCTCCTGCCCCGGCGATCCGCTGAATCGACCATACCGCTTCAAGAGGTTTGAGCCTCGCGTGAACACGGATCACACCAGCGCGGCATAGCCGCCGAAGTCGCCGCTTAGGAAGAGACCTGAACTCAGAAAAAGTGATTCATCCGACTATTTGGGGGGATGGTCATCGGCAAGGTATTAACCTTGTAGGGCATACTTCGTGTGGTGCAGGGTGAGGAGTCGCTCCTGGAGGTGTTCATCGTGGCGGTAGTCGTAGGCGCGGCGTTGCAGGGCCCCGATTTGTGGTTGATGCCTTCCAGCGGGCCGGTCGAAATCGGGTGGTCGTACCAGTTGAGCAGACCTCGGCGGTGGCTGCGGAGGGTCTTGGCCACCGTCTGCATCTGGCGGATGCCCGAGGCGTCCGCGCGGCAACCCCTCAATGCCTCCTCACCCCATCGAAAGCAAGTCCTCTGCGTGAACAGGCAGCCCGAGTCTTACGATGCAGGTTCGTTCTGACGGACCCTGGATGGCAGAGGACTCGGCCATGGATGGCAGTCTGCGGATTTCGAAGGCGGA
>JANPCU010000046.1:0-40741 GCA_031431195.1 Planctomycetota bacterium
GTCTGCGGGCCAAAATGGCGGTTCACGAAGGACGTGGACGGGTGTTCCAGGGAGGTGTGTGATGTTGCTGCAATTGACGGATGAACAAGTGGACGAAGTGGCGCGGATCAAGGACATCGTGATGGCCAAGGTGCGGGTCGAGGTCGAGGCGATGGCGGAGATGATGGTCTCGAAGTCGAACGGGGAGTTCTTCGGTGCGACGGAGTTCGTGGGAGATCAACAGGGTAGCTGTCCTCCCACGAGTTGCATCCACAAATCACACCGCACAACGCGATCACTACAATGTCAATGAGTGCACGATGATTCGTCCGCTCCACTCGATGATCTATTAATTATGCATATAGTTTATCATCTTTTCCATCGCACCGCTCGTTGACATGCGTCGCTCCGTCTCAGTTTCTCACCCGGCGGCCCGTTTCCAAACAGGCCCTTGACGAATGACTGAACACTGCAACAATTGGACCAGCTGATTGAGATGCGAAGGCCCTGCAGAGAGTCACCTGGGTGCCTGACACGAGTGCTGGTCGACATGCCAGGCCGATCAATTTTCGTTATCTCTCATATCGCGGGAACTTTCGGTGGACCTTTCCGTCATATTCTCAGAATCACATTCTGACACTTGCGATCTGAACCCCGAAGGCTGACTGCTCATGAAAACGCTATTGATGCTCCTGGCTACCGTGCTTGCGGCCCCGACGATGGTCTCTGCCCAGCAACCCGGCGTGTTGCCGCCCTTGGTCTCGACCAGTGGGACCGCCGAGATTCGGGTGGTCCCCGACTTGGCGGATCTCTCTTTCGGAGTCGAGGTCCGTCATACCGACCTCAAGGAAGCCCGGAAGCAGCAGGCTGAACGCGCGGCCAAAGTGCTCGCGGTGATTCGAGCGGCGGGCGTGGTGGAGAAGGACTTGCAAGCCTCACAAGTCGAAATTCGACCCAACTACACCGACAATCGGCAGGAAACCGAGACCATTCAGTTCTACAGCGTCTCGCAGCAGATCACCTGCACGCTGCATGACGTGTCGAAGGTCACAGATGTGACAGCTGCGGTGGTGACTGCGGGCGCGACCTCTGTCGAGAGTGCCAGCTTGCGCACCTCCGAGCTTCGCAAGTATCGTGACGAGGCTCGCGTGAAAGCGATCAAGGCCGCGAAGGAGAAAGCGATCGCACTCGCCACCGAGTTGGGATCGGTCGTCGGCAAGCCCTATTCGATTACAGAGGCCTCCTATCCCAGCTGGGGATTCAGCCAAAGCATCAGTAACTCATTGGGGCAGGGGGGCGGCCATTCCGAACCCGAAGAGGGTGCGGCGTCCACTTTCGCCCCCGGCACGATCAGCATCGAAGCGACGATCAACGTGTCGTTCGTGCTGCAGTGAATACAAAGCGGCGGTGCAAGACATGGGTTTTTGACCCCAACGGGGCGAAAACCCGATAAATCACCCCATGCTCTTGAGGCATATCGCAAAGAATACAAGTGCGAATCCGTAGATCATCGCTACCAGATACGGCCAGTTCTCACGAAAGTCTCGGACAATGGGAACAAGGCCGAATATCGGTATCAGCGCCCCTATAATTCGCAAAAGTCCTTCATTCTTTAAGCCGACCATATAGTGAGACGCACCTGCAATCGCGATACCGGTAATGATAATCGTTATTCCGATTTCTTTCGCCAATTCCGGAATGGCGATCCTGGCTACGAAGAATCCGATTGGGATCAACAGCCCCAACACCCCCAAGGCCATTACGCCGGATGGCATTTGAAATGAGGGCTGCTTCCGCTTCTTAACCTTATTCTTGGCCAAAGGTTCCAGTGGGAGGTCTGCAAAGTCATCATCCGAAGATACCGCTACAAGCACAACGGCTTGGCACGACTTGCAACGAATCTTCTTTCCGCCCATTTCATCCTTGACTCGATATTCCTTCCCGCATTTTGCGCAAATGGCTTGAATAGTCATGATCTATATCTCCGCATCAGGGGGCAATCACTTCGATCCTCATTCGCCGCAACAGCCCGGTTGGCAACTGGCACTGGCTGTCATAGCCGTCTGCTGCACGGCTTTGACGATCTTGTCATACCCGGTGCAGCGGCAGAGGTTGCCGGCGAGGTAGAAGCGGATTTCTTCTTCGGTCGGGTTCGGGTTGTCCTTTAAGAGAGCCTGGGTCTGCATAATGATGCCGGGGGTGCAGATGCCGCATTGCAGGGCGGCGTTTTCGAGGAAGGCGTTCTGTACCGGGGCCAGCTTGTCGGGCTGGGCCACCCCTTCGATCGTCTCCACCTGGGAGCCCTCGCACTCCACAGCCAGCACGAGGCAGCTCACCACGGGGCGGCCATCGAGGATGACGGTGCAGGCTCCGCAGTTGCCGTTGCTGCACCCCTCCTTAGTCCCGGTCATGTCGAGGGTATCGCGCAGCACGCCCAGCAGCGTCTGACGAGGCTCGCACAGGAACTGCTCTTCGTGCCCGTTGATGGTGCAGGTGACGACGCGCTTGCGGGACATGGGAGATCCTTCGGATCGGCGGATGGCTGGTGGCGGATGGCCAGAGGGGAGGTGTTCACAAGCTGCGGCGAGACTTCCGAAGTCTCGCGAGTGACTCCCTACGAACACGGAATGCGCACATGGGCGTGGTACTGGCTCTCGCCGCGAGCGCGGGCGACGGCCTCGCGCAGGGAGCGTTCGACCAGAACGCCGGTCACATGACGGCGGAACTCGACCGTGCCCCGCATGTCGTTGATCGGACTGGTCACTGCTCGCGCGGCCTCGCCAGCGGTCTTGTAATTGGCATCGCTGGCGGGTTGGCCGACCAGTGTCTTCGCAGCATCCACAGCCAGGATCGGCGTCGGGCCGACGGCGCCCAGACCGATGCGGGCAGCTGTGATGGTTTGTCCGCTGGCGTCAAGGGTCACGCTGACTCCGACGCCGACCACGGCGATGTCCATCTCATTGCGAGGGATGAATCGCCGGTAGTTTGAGCCGCTCATCGGCACCGGGGCGGGGCAGGTGATTTCGACAAGGATCTCACCCGGTTGCAGGACGTTCTTGCCCGGACCGGTGAAGAACTGGTCGAGCGGTAGTGTGCGGGTTCCCTTCGGTCCGGCGATGTGGCAGATCGCCCCCAAAGCCAGCAGCGCCGGAGCCGAATCTGCAGCGGGGCCGCTGGTGCAGAGGTTGCCGCCAATCGTGGCCCGGTTCTGAATCTGTACGCCGCCGATAATCGACACCGCATCGGCAATGGCCGAATAGTGGTTGCGAATCTCGGCAGAGGCTTGAATCTGGTAGCACGGCACAGCGGCTCCCAGGCGGAGTCCATTGCTGTCGGTCACGAGCTGCGTCAGTTCGGGAATTTTCTTGAGGTCGACGACCAGAGCGGGTCGAAACCGCCCGGTGCGCATGTGGTCGATGAGGTCGGTGCCGCCGGCGAGAGGTCGGCTATCGCGGCTGGCGAGCAGGGCGACTGCTTCGGTCAGTGTGCGGGGGCTTTCGAAATCGAAGTCGTGCATGGTGCGAGAATCCCCAGCGGCGTCGATCCACCGAGTGCGTCGGTCGAATCCACCACCGGTGATTGGACCGCGTGGGAAGGCAATCGTCAATCGTGACGGGGGGAGGGCTGGGGGACACCCGTGTGTGCCTCACAAAAGTAGGCCACTCGCAGAAATTCACGACAGCCGATTGTGCCCCATAAAATCGTCAGTGATTCATTACCGTTCCCGGTCCCCTCGAAGGAGAAACCTCCATCCAGCTTCCCGGAAGTGTGAAACGCAGAGGGCGCGGAGGACGCAGAGAATAGGCTCTCCTTCCGAACTCTGCGTCCTCCGCGCCCTCGGCGTTTTCACTCCGCCGGCCCGTCGCGTTCGAGGTGTTCCCGGCGGGTGTCGCGAGTTTCTTGTGAGTATTGCCCTTGGGTTTTGAATGCCAACTTTCCTGACGCACACACGGGACACCCACTCTACGTCCGAGGAACTCACCCCTTCCCGGTCTCTCGCACCAGCCCCCGGAACTGCTCCCCACGATCGGCGAAGTTCAGAAACCAGTCGAAGCTCGCACAGGCCGGGGACAACAAAATCGTGTCGCCCGGTTGGGACTGTTCCCAGAGCCAAGTAAACGCCTCGCGCAAGTTCGTCGTCACACGGCGAGCTTGGTTTAGTGAGCGGCACGGCGCTTGCCGCCGGTTCTGAGGATCGCCAGGTGAGGAACCGGCGGCTAGCGCCTGGCCGCTCACTTGCGAGGCCAAAGCCTCCAGCGTCTCCCCGGTCTGCCCCATCCAGGCAATCACCGTCGCCCGCTTCGCCGCCTCGTGGGCGAACTCGCTGAGGTCGACCTGCTTGTCGTACCCCCCGGCGAGCAACAGTACGCGGCCCGGAAACGCCTTGAGGGCACAGATGGCCGACTCCGGGGTGGTGGCGAGTGAGTCGTTGTAGAACCGCCGCCCCGCGACTTCTCCCACAAACTCCAACCGATGCGGCAACCCCCGAAACGTCCTCAGTCCTTCAGCCAGTGTTTGCCGCTCCACCCCCGCCGCCAACACCGCACTAATCGCAGCTGCGGCGTTCATCCGGTTGTGTTCGCCGGGAAGCGGGAACAAGTCGAGCAGGTCCGCATTCGTAGCGTGGGCTTTAGCCCACGCAGGCTGATCAACCGTCGAGAGGCGTGGCCTAAAGCCCACGCTACGAGTCTCCTTATCAGGCACGTAGGAAACGTGCCCCACAGCTTCTGCTCCCTCTCCCCCACGATCAGTGCTACTCTCGGAACCGACTCCGCTAGGGGGGAGAGGGCCGGGGTGAAGGGGCAAGAGTTGAGCGTGATCCCCCTCACCCCCGGCAAGAATGTTGTTCGAGTCAGCCTCATCGCCAGCGGGGGCGAGAGGGCCGGAAGGCCGTCCAAACAGCCACACCCGCCCGCGCGTCGCCCACTCGCGCACATCCGCGTCATCCGCATTGAGTACCGCCGTCGAGTCCATTGTCTGCCAGCGCAGAATCGTCTGTTTGGCCCGTCGATAGTCGTCGAGATCCAGGTGCCAGTCGAGGTGGTTCGGGGCGAAGTTTGTCACCACCGCGATCTCGGGGCTGGCCTCAATCCGGTCGAGATCGGCGAGTTGAAAGCTGCTGAGTTCGAGGACCACCCAGTCGGTCGGCTCGATCTTATCCACTAGCGGAAGCAGGCTCCCACCGATGTTTCCGCCGAGATGGACCACTCGTCCCGCAGTCCTCAGCAGATGGGCAACCAACGCCGTGGTGGTCGATTTGCCGTTGCTCCCGGTGACGCCAATCACGCGACCCCGGTTGTGTTGCCAGAAGAGATTCATCTCGCTCGTCAGTGAGATGCCACGCTCGCGGGCCTTGGCCAGCCACGGGCAATTTGGCTTCACCGCCGGGTTCACGACGAGCAGCTGGGCCTCGGCAAAGTCAGCATCCACATGTCCCCCGCAGTGCAGCCGTACCAGCTGCGAGGCATCGAACTCTTTGAGCGTCTCCGCGAGTTGAGCCTCGGGCCGCAGGTCCGTCACCGTGACCCGCGCCCCACGATCCAGCAAGAACTTCACCGCTCCCAGTCCGCCGCCGAACCGCCCCAGACCCATGACGGTGACGGGGAGATTGCGGTAGTCGGCGATGTGAGAAGTGGCGTTCACGGCGATTTTCGATGTGAGTGTCGACTCTAGCTGATGGCGGTTAGCCCCAGTCTTCATCCACCTTTGGCGACGGAGCCAACTCCTCGTCGTGAGACAAGCTCTCATGAGGAGTGCTGGCAATGATTCGCTTTGTGAAGTGGTATTGACAGAATATAAGCAGTATCATCCCGAGAACTACGATCAATAACAATCCATTATCATTCACGACAAGCATCATGGTGATCGTGTAGAGAATGCCAGCAACGATACCTAGTTCTACGTAGCGAGTACCCAGCAGCAGCCAAGCTGCCTGATTCCAACCTCGTGGTTTAGGAGGAAAACAATCCATACGACGAGATTCTGTAACTCCTGTGTCAAGCCACAATCGGATTCCGCCAATTAGGGACAAGGGGGTGATGATAATTCCGATGATCGAAGCTAGGAAGAAAGCACTGTAACCAACGAGAAAGGAGAACCAGAGCTTACTCTCTTCGGGCTGTAATGCAGGATTCTCGAAGAAAGAGACGACAATCCACATCCCGATCAAGGTGAAGGAGAATTTCATCGTGGCTCGTATCGCGAGCAGAAGCATCATACAGACTCCACGCAGAAGCGACGGGTCGCGTTTGAGCCACCATCGGGCTGTGACAAGATCATTCCACATCAACTTCGTGCAGGTCACCGCAATCCCGAACCGAGGCCGGGCGGTGAGTTCAAACACAAGCCAGCCCAGGGCTAGCATGACACCCCAGCCAAATGGCCAGCGAAAACCACGGGCTTCGCTGGCCTCGAAGTCAAAGTCGTCTTCGGGGTTATCCGAGTTCATGAGGTTCCTCGCAAATCACAAGCATGTCGAATCAATTCGGGCCACTCATCCCGGCAGGGATGCCAGACATTAGCCGGTGGTCGAGCGCAGCGACACCACCGGAACAACGTTCCCTTCCGCGCCCGCATCCCGAAGACCTGATCGACGAGTCCTGGAGCGGACAGCCTCTCAGCGACTCATACCTGGTTCGACCACTCGCCCGGCCCGAAACTTTCGGGGAATTCGTTTCTGAGTGGGGTTGCAAATTCGTGGCCGGACGATCGTGCCGACTCCCTGATGAGAAATCGTGGGAACCGCGCGACTGATACGCTGACTTCAGATTGTACTGCGCGGGATTGGTCCGTCGCCGCTCCGTCCGTGGGAATGGAATGAAGTCTCCACTCCCGGAGCAGCGACCAATCCGAGTGCCTCATCCACGCTCAGACTTCGGGTTGAGGCTCGCCCGCCCGGGAGGGCGAAGCCAGTGCTGTGAACATGATTGAGTGTAGGCGATGTCGCTCCGCGACTCGCATTCCGCCGGATGCAGGACTCGACGCGGAGGTTCCCCAGAAATCGAAGGGGGGCTGGGGGGAGGAATCTCAGTCGCGGAGCGACATGAGCTACGGTCGGAGAGGCGACGGGCCCGTAGAAAACGTGTCCCACAGCGAATGACTGGACCACAATCCTGTTCACAGCTCTGGCCTTGGCCCTCCGGCGCACGCACTCAGCGTGTCTCTGCACCGCGACTGAACACTTGCACCAACACGTTGTCATGGGGATACGGGTGCCCTTTGTGCTGGCGGAAAGCCTCACCGTAGGCCACGCCGATCACGGCTCCCCGACTGGCGGACCAGCGGCGACAACCATCGAGGTACTCATCCAGTCCATGCTGCTGGCGGAGCCACTCGCGCTGGCTGGAATGGCAGGCCAACATCGCCAGCTTCAGTTCGAACGTCTCACTGATATCGACGATGAACTCGGGCGGAAGCGGCTGTCCGTACCAGTCGATCCCCTCGATCGGATCGACATAATACAGTGCGGGAATCTTCGTCGTCGCCGGGGCGGGATCCCACTGGTGGGTCTTGTAGTTTGGGCACGAGGCGTTAAACGCCGCGTCGCGGACCAACAGGCTCGTCACCTCGTGATCCGACATATAGTCAACGGGTGGAGCGGTCAGCACAATGTCGGGTCGAGTTTTACGGATCAGCTCGGTCACGCGCCGCCGACTCTCGTTGTCATGACAGATTTGCAGGTCTTTAAACTCCAAACAGAAATACTCCGCTCCCAGCAGATCCGCTGCCGCCTTCGCCTCTTGACGACGAATCGCAGCGATCTCATCCGGACCATGAACCGCACTCCCACAATCCCCGGCTGTCATCGTGGCCAGCACGACTTCACAGCCGAGCCTCTTAAGTCGGGCAAGAGTCCCCGCGCATTGAATTTCAATATCATCGGGATGAGCATGGATCGCGAGAATGCGCGGCAGCGGCATGAGACACCGGAAAGACGTGGGGCGGGTTTCGGCAGAGCCAAGTCCCCAGAGTCTACACATTGTCTCATCCCCGAGAGAACTCTTCCCGAGTACACAGCGTTTCAGGCGTTGACACATCGCGTGCCCCCGTTGAATAATCTCGATCAAGTGGCCAGGGGAGTTGCTCGCAGAATCAAAAATTGGTCAGGAGGACGCCAAGATGTCGGAACTGATCGTAACACCGTGGGGCGAGGTCGATGTCGACCAGGTGCTGCTCCAACTGGAATCGGAAACCGAATCGCTTCCCCTCGACGCGATTCGCACGATCCAGAAACATCCCGCGCTCTTTATCCCGCGCTTGATTGACGCCATCGAGAATGCCTTGAATGTGTTTGAGTCTGACCGGCATCCGCAGAGTGATACGCATTTGTTTGCTCTCTTCCTGCTCACTGAGTTTCGTGCCAGAGAGGCGTGGCCCACTCTCCGTCGCGCCTTGCTGCTTCCAGACGAAGGCTCCTACTGTCTCTTTGGACAGACGGGCTATGAATGTTTCCCCCGTATTCTGGCCAGCTTCGCTGCGGGGCACATCGAGATACTGGATGAACTCCTGTCCCATTCCGAACTGGATCCCTTTGTTCAGATGGATGTCACGCAGTCATTCTTCTACCTCGTCCGTGATGGGGGCATGACCCGCGACGAGGCGGTGGGGCGACTGCATGGGATGCTCCGTGCAGCAATCGCAGATGCCGATTGTCAAACGGCGACGGAGCGGTTGACCGAACTCGCCAAGTATGTCCCCCACGAGGCGCTGGAGGAGATCCGATCGGCCTACCACGACGACTTGATCGATCCGCTGCAAATCAGTTGGTCGGATGTGGAACAGTGCATCGCCGAGGGCGAAGATGGATTTCAGACGAAACTCGGCGAATGCCTGCCGACCAGCATCCTGGATACGGTCGACGAATTGGTTGAGTGGGCAGAGAACCGGAAAGAGTTCGAGAGTGCATTTGAGAGGGACGAGCCGGTAGTCGATCCTGTTTATCAGTCCCAATTCCAACAGGTCATGGCGATGCTGAGGCGGGATTTCGAAGGGTTCACGCCGATCGACCTGAAGACGCTGGATACCGATGATCCCGAGATTGAGGTCGGTGCGATCTATCAGACCGGGCGTCGCGTCGGTCGCAATGAGCCGTGCCCGTGTGGAAGTGGGAAGAAGCACAAGAAGTGTTGTGGGGGATCGTGACCGAGATCTCGCAGATTTTTCATGTGAGTCACTTGCCTGGCGCGAGGTTGTATGCTTACATTAGAAATACATCGCGGGCAATCGCCTCACTCAACCTTCATCCATAAGAATCCACGAGGGACTTTTCCATGAATCTACTGGCAGCTGGTGACACAGGATCGGCACTGGGCATGATGGCCGCAGGCCTGCTGATTGGGGGGTTCACCTTCTTCTGTGCATTCCAGGACTACGATTGGTTCATGAACAATCGCAAGGCGGCGTTGCTGGTCATGATTCTGGGACGCTCGTTCGCGCGCATCTTCTACATGTTGCTGGGGCTGGTCTTTATCGGCGGCGGGCTGTTCCTCGGCGTCGCGACATTGATGGGGAAATGATCTCGTTGGGTGAGCTGCGGAGAAGTCCACGACTCCTGAATATCACGACAGCAGCAACGACGCATCAGGATCGAGTTCATGCCAGCGACCATGGAAATTCGATGTGACTGATGCCGATGCGAGTCCGGAGTCTCCACGATGAGCGCTGCATTGCCCCCCAGTCGGCAACTCGTCGAATCGATCTGGAGAGCCGCAGTCCGGTCTGTCGATTCCGCCCGCCTCGTGAGGCAGGCCATTCGCATCGAGGACAACCAGATTGTCATCGCCGGGACTTCCATTCCTGCGGAGAATCTCCGCCGGATCGAGGTCGTCGGTGCGGGCAAGGCCGGGGCGGGGATGGCTCAAGGGGCCGAAGAGTCGCTCGCGGGGCTTGGGATACCGCTGTCCGGCTGGGTGAATGTTCCCGCCAACTGCGTGAGACCGCTGACGTCGATCACCTTGCATCCTGCGCGGCCGGCCGGGCTGAATGAGCCGACCGCTGCCGGGGTGGCGGGCTCCGAGGAAATTCTTCGCCGAGTCGCCGCGCTGGGTGCGGGCGATCTGTGCCTGGTGTTGATCTCGGGCGGTGGAAGTGCGTTACTCCCCGCACCAATCGAGGGCATTTCGCTGCCGGATAAAGCGGCGACCATCCGCCAGATGTCCCTCTCCGGAGCGAATATTGACGAGCTGAATTGCGTGCGCCGCCAGCTCTCGCGGATTAAGGGCGGCGGACTCGCGCGGGCGTGTCGGGCAGAGTGGTTGGTGACGCTGGTGATCTCGGATGTGATTGGCGATCCGCTGGAGGTCATCGCCAGTGGGCCGACCATCGACTTCCCGCCCGAGCCGGAGCGAGCACTGGTGTTGCTCGAACGGTTTGCCCCGGGACTGGTCGGGATCCCGAGTTCCGTGATCGAGGCATTCACGACGAGTGTCGCCTTTTTCTCCGAAAAAGGACGTCCTTTTTCGGAGAAAAAGGCGACATTGGGAGCGGTCTCGATCATTGGCAACAACCAAACTGCCATCGACGCCGCCGAACGGGAAGCCCGCTCATTGGGCCTTGATGTCCGCGTGCTTGGAGTCGGCCAAACCGGTGTGGCGAAGACGGTCGGGCGCGAGCTGGCCGAGGAGTGCCTGCGAGTTCAACCGGAACTCACTCGCCCGCTGTGCCTCATTAGTGGAGGCGAACCCGTCGTCCATGTCGAGAAACGTCCCGGTCCGCAGAAGGGTGGCCGCAACCAGGAACTCGCTCTCGCCGCCCTCTGCCGATTGATCGAGTCGAATGCCACCGGCATCACGATCCTCTCCGGCGGCACCGATGGCGAAGACGGCCCCACCGACGCCGCCGGAGCGATCGCTGACTCCTTGGTTGCACACGCTGCGGTTCGACAACACCTCGACCCGCTTCAGTTCCTCGCAGATCACAACAGCTACCCGTTCTTCGAGCTAACCGGCGGTCTGCTGATCACCGGGCCGACGCACACGAACGTGATGGATGTCAGAGTCGCGCTCATCGAGCCAGTGTGACCGCGAGTCGCGACTCATCGATGAGCTGTCGCAAATCCGGTCAGTCCGCTGCGCCAGCAAGGGCCGCGTGCCAGAAACCTTGACGAGCGCACTAGCCCGGCAGGCTCTGATTGTCGCCTTTTCTCCGAAAAAGGACACTGGCTCATCGAGTGGTATTTGGCCTAAAGTGGTCAGCGGATCTTCTGTGAGGGAGATGCTTTTCTGGCACGCGGCCCTTGCTGGCGCAGCGGGCTAGACGCTGGTCTTGTGGCCGACACTCGAGGACGAGTTGTGATCATCCAAGAGCCTGGAGGAAGAGCATCCCGCTGCCATGGAATCTGGCTGGACACTTCTCCGGCACGCGCATCGCATCGGGTTCGCAGTCGACCAGATGTCAGTTAGGATGCTTACTCCAAACTCACTGCGTTCTAGCGCAGTTTCGGAATTGATCTTCAGGAGAGGCAGACAGGAATGTCTGCCCCACTGAGCAGTGGCACAGACATTCCTGTCTGTGCGTACTGAAGACGAACTCTGAAACTGCTCTAGCGAACTCAATGACTCGAAGAACTACCATCCGGCTCACGCCGGACGCTCGCCATGCCTCCTGAAAAAGCCGAAGCACTGATCATCCGACTGGCCGACTTCAGTGAGTCGAGCCGCGTCGTGACGTTTTTCACCCGCGAGTTCGGCAAATCGAGCGCCCTCGCCAAGGGGGCCAAACGCCTCAAGGGGCCGTTCGAGGGCTCCATCGACCTGCTCGCTCACGTCCAGATCATCCTCTATCGCAAGGACCACGACGCCCTCGATCTCGTCACCGAATCCCAGCTGATCCGTCGGTTTCAACCCTCCGCGAAGCAGATGTTCCCGCTCTACGCCGGGTACTACGTGGCTGAACTGCTCGACATCGGGACGGAGCCGCATGACCCACACCCGCTGCTGTTCGACCTGGCCATCGAGGCAATGGCCCAACTCCACGAGGCCAGCGATCCCCGGTTCGCGATGCTCCGATTCGAGCTGATGTTGCTGCGGGAGATTGGCCACCTGCCGGGCTTTACGCACTGCTCGGGGTGCGATGCGCCCGCCACTTGGGACGCAGAGGCGAAGCCCTCATTCAGTTCAAAATATTGGGTCACGCAGTCGGGTCTGCTCTGCGAAGCGTGTGGCCGACCCGAGTACGCCCACGCCGCGATACAACCCGGCAGCGTCCGTCTGCTCCAACTGCTGTCCGGGGACGAAACACCAAACATCACCGAGCTGGCACCGACCGCTTCGCAACTCAAAGAAGTCCGCCGCATTGTGACTGCAGCAGTGTGCCATGCACTGGACCGGAAGCCGAAGATGCTGGGGTATTTGAAGTTTTGAGGGCGAACACCGCGAGCTAAAGTGTGTCGTATGGCGGATGGGAAGCGTCATTCAACATACGGACAGAGGCCTCTCTCAGCCAAATATGCATAACCAGAGATTCAAGCTGGAGAAGAATATGATTAAGATCGGCCCAGAACATTCTCGCAGAAAGGGTACTCCCAATGTCCACGATCACTCTGGAAGAAGCTCAAGCACGTTTGCCGGAATTGATCGAACACCTCGCTCCTGGCGAGGAGTTGGTCATTACCAGCAACGCTTTTCCAGTGGCCACACTGGTCGGCCCCGTGTCACGTATCCCGTTTCCCGTATTCGGTCGTGGTCGGGGAAAAATCGTCATCCTCTCGGACGATGACGATCATCTACGCGACTTCGAAGAGTCTGAGGTGTTGCCGTGATTCTCGATACCCATGCTTGGTTGTGGTATTACTTGGGAGACGCCCGGCTGAGCCAGAGAGCTCGGGCGATGATTGACGTTCCCTCCCAAATCAAATGGATCAGCCCGGCCAGCTATTGGGAATTGGCGATCAAGGTGAGCGCTGGGAAGTACGTACTGACAGAGACGTTTGCTGAGCTGATTCAACACTCCGTTTTCGATAATGGATTCCGCATACTGCCGATAGAGCCCCGCCACATCGTTCAAGTGGCCGCCTTGTCATATACGCAGGAACACAAAGACCCCTTTGATCGGTTGCTGGTGTCACAGTCTCTAGTGGAGGGCATCCCGATTGTCAGTGCGGACGAGGCGTTGGATGCGTATGGCGTCACTCGGTTGTGGTAGTGGATCTTTGCCACCCCGTCGCGAATTCGCGGGTGGTCATTACTTCGCCTCCAGCACCACCGGCTCAGTCTCCCCGCCCACGAGTTCAATGGTCTGCGGATTAGTTTCCTCGTCGGCGCTGCCGGGGTTCGGTCGGCCCTTGAGGACGTAGCGCCCCGGAGGGACGTTCTTGAACGTGATCGCATTCGCGGCGTCGATGTTCCCACTGCCGCCCCACGAGCCGACCACACTGCCGCCCTCGGGTTCGATCTGCACGATGTAGCCGGTGGGGCGTTCGGTCTTCTTGAATTCGACCACCACTTCGATCTGCGAGGACTTCTGCATCGTCAGCTTCACATCACTGGCGGGCGTCTGGATCGGCAGCCCCAGACCGGGACGGCAGTAGCCCTCTTTGTGAATCCAAATCTTGGTCCGGCCTCGCGGAATCTGATCGCTAAAGAACTTTCCGTCGGCATCGGTTTCGACCGCTTGGTCCTGTGTCGCCGAGTAGTCCTCGTCCGGGTCGGCCACGGGGTCATCAAAACGCACACTGACACCGGCCAGCGGCTTTCCGTCCGCATCGACAACAATCCCGGACACCGGCCCTGGCTTGGCCAGAACTGTCTTCACCCCCACCCAGCGCGGGCCTTCTTCCACACGTTCGTGCATCACCGTCCGCGTGACATACCCCTCCGCCGAAGCGACCACCTGATACCACCCCAGGGGGATCGATTTAAGCACCCATTCCCCTTGGGCGTCCGAGTCGATCTGGAGAATAGTCTCGTACTCATATCCGCCCGTTTTGGGAGTTTTGATGAGTTGCAATTCGATGTGTGCGACCATCCCGGCTTTGGTTTCAATGTCGTTGACCTGCCCCTCCAGGACCGTTCCATCCGTGGCCGAGAACCCGTGAGCGGCGAGTCGTTCATCAATGACCTCGACTCCCTCGGGGACTTTGACATCCTCCCATTTCACTCGCCCTGCCGGATAGAGATGGATCTCGGGGTACGGCCCTTCTTCATCCGGACGAGCTTTGGCCCCTGGTCGGAAGCGTCTCCAGTTCTCCGGGATCCAGGCGGTAAAGGTCCAGTCGATCTCGGCCTTCTTTCGCTTCTCCACCTCGTTGTTGATGTTGAGCCAGAAGCTGTTGCCGATCCCATCATGGACATACAGCTTGTGCTTCGGGGCCTCGATCTTGGCGAAGTCGACCAGCACCGCATTAAACACGGTCGTATCGCCGCGATACTCGCCGACATACTGTCCGCCCCCAAACGGCGGCCCCTCCCAATGGGCGACACGGGACTTCACATTGAAGACAGCTGCGGCCCCCTTCTGCCAGCCGTGGTCGTGCAGCGGCTCGTTTCCTTCTCCGCCCGTGATCAATGCAAACGCCTCCGAAGACAGGCACAGCCCGAACAGGAGGGCGAGCATACCGCCCAATTTCCACTTAGCCACCCGAGAAATGCCACGCCGTGATCGGTTCATGGGTCTTGTCCTTGATTGAGTGCGGGAATCTAATCTGTGATTGAGACGTTTGGGGGCAGGAAGTGTTAGCATGAATTTGTGATTTTTGAAGACCGTGAGAACATCGAGAGTGGCTCCACGAGTGACACTGCAGCAATAGACTGACTCGCCCGAATCGGTCCCCGCTGTGAGAGTCCCCCATGCCGCGTCATCTGGGGATTCGCGATATCCACGGCTGTTATGACGCGCTGTGGACTCTGTGCGATTTCGCCGAACTGCGAGACGATCATGTCCAGGTGACGCTCGGCGATTCGGTGAACCGAGGACCGAATGCCTGTGCGGTGCTCGACTGGCTGACTCACCAGTAACGGACACGAATACTGCTGCGTTCACTGCAAGTCAATCGCGAACTCATGATGCTCAACGCGGGGTAGCCCCGGTGGAGTGGCTTTGGACTCATGCGCGGCGGGGATGAGCAAGCCCTCGAACGCGCGTGGTCAGCGTTTTGCCACGGTTGAACAGGCGATTTCCCCGGTGCCAACTCCAGCTCACAAACATTGACGCGGGCCAGTACCAACCAACGTCTGACGCCGCTTCAAAAAACCATTCGCTCTGGGTTCAAGGAGCATTCCGCTGGAACTCCAATGCTGAGACCGCTCGATGGAGGTCAATGAACGACTGGCTGATCGACCGGTCTTGGTGGCTGGTAAGTCACGTCGCTGGCCGGATCCCACAGAGCGACTTCGCCCGGTCGCAGGGTGTATTTCTTGTCGGGGGTGCCGATGATCTCCCACTCCAGCGGGTCGGTGATGTCATAGCGGTGCAACTGACCCGGAGCGAGCGTGCGCGGGAAACTCCAAGAGGTATTCCGGCCTCGTACCCGATAGATCAGTGGGGTATCCCCCGCGACCGACAACTGGGCCAGCGGGCACTTCAAGTTTACTCCAATCGATTGGGGATCGAGCGTTAGCTGATCGAGTCGCAAGCGCGAATCCCCGACGTTCAGATCCCGGACTGGAGCCGGTTGGACGTTGCGTGACCGTGACCAGGCGATCCAGGCCTCGCGTGTCTCGCGTTCGAGATCGATCAGTCCTTGGGCGTCGACCCGATCCGGAGACGACAGGCGGAATTCCGGGGAGTCCGACCAGTGGACCCCGATCACCGGCGGACCCGTTGGGTTTGGTGTCAGAGCGATCTGGATCGGTTGATTGAGAGCGATCGAGAACTGCCCCGCGCGACTCCATGCCGACTCGCCGGTCGCCCGAGAGAAGACCTCGAATTGTGCGGACGGAATGCAGAGGTGAGACACGCCTCCCCGTCCATCCGCAGAACCCTCTCCTCGAAGCTGGAAGGGACTCGACAGCGCCAGCACCGACCGAATCTCTGATCCCGGCGCAAGTTGCGGAAGCACCCGGCGCATCCTGTCGAGTTGGGCCAGCTCATGAAAGCGGGCCTCGGGGAGATCCAAAACATTGATCCGCGCGATCCCGGAGTGGGCGAATTCTTCCGAGATGACCTCGATCAAGCGCGGGTCCACGACCACATGCAAATCGGTCGACACCCGATCGTTCTCGGGCAGGCGAACTCCACCGCGATGGCGACGCAGTGGCTCCCGACGGGCCGTCGGATTGATGGCCGCCACGATGGCCCCCAACTGGACAGTCAACCCGTTCGCATCCACGGCCAAGGCCTCGGCCGTCCAGCGCAGTCGCGGCTGGTAGACGGGAAAGGGCCAGAGCCAGCGGGTCAGTTGGCCCGAGTCGTCGACGTTCAGTCGCTGCTCGACGCGATCCAGCAGCGGCGGGATCACCGAGCGGACTTGTTCCTCGATCTCTTGTTTTCGAGCGTACAGTCCGCCGACGATTCCAGTCTCGATCTCGTGCCGCGTGAATTTGGTGCCCGAGAGCTGGATGTCCGGCGGCATCTCGACGTACCAGTTGTCCTCTGGAATTGGGAAGCGAGTCTGCTGGAGTTGGAGTTCTAGTTTTTGATTCAGCACGTGTGGCTTGATGAGGATGTTCAGGGAGACGGGTCGCCGATGACCGATCACGATCCGAAAAGACGCTGTTCGTGCCTGAAAGCCGCGCGTCTTCAGCGTGGCTTCGCCAATCTTGAGCTGGAGTCTCACTCCCAGGTTGGCCAGAATTTCGGCGGTCGCCCGCGTGGAGAGTTCGGCGGATTCGAGTTGGACCGAATAGGTTAAATCAGTAAGGGCTAGTTCATACGTCTCGCCGTCGACCGTGAACGACTGTTTGATCTCGGGCAGTGTTCCCTGCAGCTTTCCCGGCTTGACCGATTCGGGAATTCCGGCGGACAACATCCGCAAGGCAGCGTTGCCGATGCGCAGGGTGACTGCCTGCGAGAGCGTCGCCGCTGGAACGAACGGGAATCCGTCCGCAGCTGTCGGTAATTGATCGGGAGCGGGAGGCTCAGACCAATCGATCTCGGGAGGACTGCCGCCTTCGAGGAGCCAGCGGGCGACGCGCGGGTCGGAGTAGACCTGCTCCCAGACCTCGTGCCCCGCTGTCGTGACCTCGTCATAGCGGGACAGGGGAGTCGGCAACCCGAGCGCGATGGCCAGTTGTTGTGACTTCTCGACCGAAACGATGGCGTCTTTGGTTCCGTGAATGAGCCAGAGGGGAATCTTTCGCAGAGGCTCTAAGTGAGCCCCGACATGGCCGCCGGAGATCGACAGAATCGACTGCCAGTGAGTGGGATCATGGGCCCCCAGCGCTGTCGCCCCGAACCCGCCCATCGACCAGCCCGTCAGACTGCGGCGCGCGGGATCGATCGACTCCGACTTCTCGACCTCGGCCAGAATCTCCAAGGCGCGTCGACCCTCGGCACAGTCGGGCGACCAACTGGTGAAGACCTGGTCGTCCCACGTCTCACACTGAGGGAACACGACGACACAAGGGTACAGCTCGGGAGCATGCCGCAGCACCGGACCCAGCCCGGCGTATGTCGGGCTGACGCCATCCCGCCCGCGCTCACCCGCCCCATGCAGGAACAGCACGAGCGGCCAGCGCCGTGCCGCCGAATACCCCGGCGGCAAGTACACCACATACTTGTGTACTCCCGTGGAGTCTTCCAGCGTGCGGTCGATGAATTGGCCGGCGGTGACTGTTGTTGTCGATCGGGTAGCCGGAACTGCGGCCACATCCGCGACCGCCCACGGGCTGCAATAGATGCCCCAGAGCAGGACCAGCACCAGACTGTCACCGTGCCCGAAGTGCATGCTCCCCCCTTCTCAGGGGAGTCTGATGCCCCCCAACACGTCCACGATCCCCGCTGTAAATATAGGCAAACTGCACCGCTTTCGCGAGAGATGGCAGACTGGGATGCTGGGTAATCGCCCTTTAATGTCGGGTGGTTTTAGACCACGCGACATCAAAAAGCGGTCGCCCTGGTCGCGGGATCGTGGTGGCTTGAACTCATTCCTACGAATTCATGATGATGTCCCCACAGTAATCCCCCCCGCCCCGAGTCTGCATTCCGCAGCGTGACGAAGGAGTCCCTGAGATCTCCCCTGACTTCCCGCTCCCGATCCATACCGTCAGCTTGATTCTCTCCTCGACGCCGATGGAGCGAGTGTGGAGTGATGAAATTGTCCCTGACCAGAGATCGACTGGCGGGTACTTTCTACATGTTCCCCGCTCAGCAGAGCCGCAACTCCTGATGTCTGGGCATGAGGTCGAGGACGATTCTCAGGAGTCGTCCTTCTCCCCTTCGCCAACTTTGTGTTCCCGTGTTGACCGCCTGAGGCAGATTCAGAATTGCTCTTTCGAAAAGGCAGACAGGAATGTCTGCCCCACGGAAAAGTGGCACAGACATTCCTGTCTGTGCGAACGGAAGACAGATTCTGAGTCTGCTCTGATGAGCGGGGAGATTGAACACCAAGGTCGCGAAGAACGCGAAGGGGGACGGAGAGTACATCACCAGCAGGCGGTGAATGCGGCCTCCGTATTTCTCTCTGCCGGCGCGGATTCCAACCGTTTGAGGTGCAACGGAGGGGCTAGTCAAGTCTTGGCTTTGATCGTGGGTCTTGGGGTGGCGTTGTTCTCCCTGAGTTCATCCTGTCTTGCGGAAGAACCGTTGGTCCGTGTTCGCTATCGCGTACTCGGCGTGGTCGAACCACCCGCCACCACACCGCCGACCATTGAGAAGACTGTCGAGGGCCGCGTCCGTGTCCAGGCCCAGGACGGTGGCCTGCTCCTGGAAGATCGACAAGGCGTCCTCTGGCCCATCACCGCCAGCCAGCCCCCCCTGATCGAGACTCTCGAAGCTCCCTTTACGGCGATGACTGTCGACGAACTGACCGTCTCCCTCCTGGCCGAGTTCGGCACCAGTTTCGAAGTCGTCCGCACTCCGCATTACCTCATCTGCACCAATGCCGGGCGAGGTTACGGGGAGTGGTGCGGACAGCTCTTCGAAAGACTCCACTCCGGTTTCCAGAAGTTCTGGAAGGACCGACTGCCCGGCCTGGAGGCTCCCGATCGTCCACTTGTGGCGATCGCCTTTGCCACTCAGCAGGAGTACCAGAACTTCCAAGTCACCGACGCTGGCGGAGTGGTCGGGGCGGCCCAAGGCTACTTCTCCTCGCGCACCAACCGCATGGTCCTGTTCGACCAGTCCACCAGCCTTTCAGGCCAGAACCGCACCGCAGCTGAGATCCAGAAGCAAGCCCTCCGTAACCCCGGCAACATTGCCACAGTGATCCACGAGGCGGTCCACCAGCTGTCGTTCAACATCGGTTTACAGACGCGATACGCCGACAACCCGGTCTGGTTCTCGGAAGGGTTGGCCATGTATTTCGAGACTCCCGATTTAGAGGCTCGCGCGGGCTGGCGGACGATCGGCCAGATCAACTCGGTCCGCCTTGATCGATATCGGGCGCTGTCCAAACAGCGACCGCCGGAGATCCGCTCCCTGCTCACCACCGATGACCGCTTCCGCGATCCTCAGCTGGCGGTCGACGCTTATGCCGAGTCATGGGCCTTGCACTTCTTCCTTCTCCGCACACAGAAGGAGAGGTACAACGCCTATCTCAGCCTGCTGACCGCCAAGCCCCCCATGAGGTGGGACACTCCTGAACAGCGGATCGCCGACTTCGAGGCCGCCTTTGGTCCCCTGGCCGACGTCGAACGCGAACAAGCCAAATTTATGGCCCGCCAGCGCGGCGGAAAGTAGAACGAACAGGGCGGCCTTGAGCCTCTCGGTGAATGCCGTTTTGTGAATCAATCTCCCTCGCCTCGCAACCGCAAATCGCCCGACTGCCGAGTGCTTTAATCTGTGCCAATCTGTGAAATCTGTGGACCCATTCCTCTGCGGTCGAGCCCCATTAGGGCGAGGAGTTTGTCCACCGGTTGCGCAAATTTTCACAGAGTTCAGTGACTGGGCGGCGTTAAGTCGCGGCTCGGGATGAGTGTGCATCGCGGTGCAAAGGGCCGGGCCAGCTCGGAACCCGGAGACTGGCTTCGAGAGTGGGGCAGAGAGGAAGCGGCTGCCGACTCTGCTGATGCACACTCGCAATCCCGGTGTGTGCGTCAGAAAAGTCGGTCAGTCATCCGGCCATGTCCCAGGTCGGCTGCGTTCTCACGGAATGAAGACCGTTTGTGTCACGCAGAGGCGCAGAGGCCGCAGAGCGTGCAGAATGGATCCCCCCCCTGCTGCTTCTCCTCTTCCTCTGCGAACCCAGCGCCGCGGCGTGACACGTTCCTCACTCCTACCGGTGGGTGCCGAGGTCTGAATCGGGGGGCCTCCGTGCCCTGCTGGTCAATCTCCGATCCCGGTTCAACTATTCTGATGCACGCACTCGTTTGAGGTAATCCCCACTCGGACCGATTCTCATGCGAAACTCGGTCGGTTTGTTATGATGATTGAAGAGCAGGCGGACTCAGGACACGCTGCCTTACCACTGAGGAATGATGGTCATGCATCGATGGATGATCTCAACCGCGTGCGGTTTATTGCTGGGGGCCAGCGGCTGTGGAGGAAATTCCGGAGGGCCGGCGGAGGACCAGTCCGCACCACCAGCGACCGTGTCCGCGCCGCCCCCCACGGTGGCGGTCCGCCGCGAGCCCGGTGCCAACGGAGGTGTCCAGCCACTCCCACCGAAGGCGACCGCCGCCAAGCCTGTCCCGGATGCGGGGCCTCCCGAGCAGCTATTCGATCTGGCCGAGGACACGCAGAATTTCACGGTCGACACTCAGCCGCCCGCGAGTCAGCTGTTCTTTGTGAACGCCGCGAGCCCCGAGGGGTCCGTCCTCTCGATTGAGCAACCGGCGATCGCGGGGCCCTCCGCAGCGCGCGTATTGCCCAACGGATTCGCCGCCATCCTTCATGAGGGCTACACCGAGACGGGCTGGCCACGACGAATTCGCGGCGAGGTCGACGGCAAGGAACTGGCCTGCGTTCCCTCGGGTCTGTTCACCCAGGGTACGAATAACGGCACCGCCGATGCCACTCCCGCACATCCAATGTCCCTCGACACCTACTACATCGATGTCACGGAAGTCACCATTGGAGAGTATGCCAAGTTCAAAGCGGCGCTGTCCGGCAAAGACGGGGGGCCGACCACTCCTGTCCCGCTGAATGGGAATCCCAACAATCCGGTCGTCCAGCTCACGTGGAAGGACTCACTCAACTACTGCAAGTGGGCCAAGAAATCCCTGCCGACCGAAGCCGAATGGGAGAAGGCCGGACGTGGTCCCGACGCCGGGGTCTATCCCTGGGGTGATGACCGCGTCATCTGGCACACGACACGCAACCTCGGTCAGATTAGTCCTGTCGGCACTTACCCACATGATCGCAGCCGCTACGGCGTGATGGATTTGGCGGGGAATGCCCGCGAGTGGTGTACCGACTGGTATCACATTGCCGCCTATGCCGAGGCCAAGAGCAAGGACGGCTCACCGGCTCATAACTGGACGGGGCCGAAGAAAGCCAGCAACGGCGAGCGAGTCGTTCGCGGTAGTAATGACCACTGGGAACTCTGGGCGCGTGGCAGCCACAGCATGACCAAGCCCGCAGCTGATATCGGGTTTCGGTGCGTGCTGAGGTGTGGTGCGGAAGCTCCAATGGAAGAAGCGGCGAAGGAATAGCATGCGGATCGCATCTGCTCGTGAAGACTGGTCCCTGGCACCTGTGTTGGGGGTTCTCATCATACTCACGACGTGCATCCCCCTCAGACTCTGCTCCCTCTCCCCCGCAACTGAGTCTATTGAGCTTGGTCACGCCGAATGCGGGGGAGAGGGGACCAGAGTGGAGCCGATGCACTCGCCGCCGAGTGAGCAGCCAAATCCATCGAACAATCACCCGTCGTGTCGAGCCGCAGACGACCAGCCTCCCCCTGCCCCCCCGGCCGAGCGGTTGCCGCTGCACCGTTATGAGTACGACTTCGTCGCCATGGGGATGAAGTACCATCTCGTCGTCTATGCCCCGGATGAGCAGACCGTCACCCGGGCCATCGAGCAGGTTGAAGATCGCGTCCGATATCTCGACCGCGTGATGAGCGACTATAACACCGAGAGCGAATTGTCCCAGCTGTGCGAACACTCCGGCCCCGGGCATCCGGTCCGACTCAGCCCCGAGTTGTACGAGGTGCTGGATCATTCGTGTGAGTTGTCGCGCGAGACGGGCGGGGCGTTTGATGTCACCGTCGGTCCCGTCATTCAATTATGGAGGACAGCTCGTCGGACGAAGTCACTACCACCGCCGGAGTCGTTAATGCAGGCCCGCGATCGGGTCGGTTGGGAAGCGGTCCATCTCGACCCGCTGGCCCGCACAGCCGAGCTGACTCGGGGCGGCATGCAGATCGATTTGGGCGGGATCGCTGCGGGTTTTGCCTGCGACGAAGCTCTGCGGATCTTGCGGTCGCACGGTCTGCCGCGAGTGCTGATTGATGCCAGCGGCGACGTACTGGTCGGCGATCCCCCGCCTGACCGCGCGGGGTGGAATGTGACGGTGGCTGGGCTCTCTGGTGGAACGGATGATCCCGGTACTCGCACGCTTATTCTGAGCAACGCCTCCATCACCACCTCCGGCGATGCAAGACAGTTTGTCGAGATCGAGGGTCAGCGCTACTCACACATCGTGGACCCCCAGACCGGCCTTGGCCTGACCCGTCGCAGCAGCACCACCGTCATCGCCCCCACCGGGTGGCAAGCCGACAGCTACGCCACAGCGATGAACGTTCTCGGAGTCAATGCGGGGATATCGTGGATCGAAATGCACCCCGGCTGCTCGGCACTCATGGTCGAGGTCCAGGACGGGGTGGAAGTGCGTACGCAGTCGCGCGGCTTTCCGCCGATCACTCCCTGATCCACGACGAGCGAGATTGGCCTGAACTCGACCCCATTTGGTCATCGTGTGATGTCAGTTCGGGCTTCCCGTCGATGCTGCTCCGTCAAAGCTTGATCTCACCCATCCGACTGACGGGAAAACCTGTCCCGCAATCCCGAGGAGCTGGATGTCCGTCTTAGTAGGTCGGGTAGGGATTCAGGGCCGAAGTCTGATACTGGTACGGCACAGCGGCCTGTCCAGTTGCTCCCGGATAGTACGCAGCCGGAGACATCGCGCTCGGAGCGTAAGCTCCGCCGCAACCCCCTGGACCGCACGGGCTTTGCTGATAACCGGCTCCGTAAGCGCCGCCGCCGCAAGGCTGGCATCCACCGCCTTGGGCCCCCCAACCGAACAATGGTCCCCTGCAGCAGCCGGAACCAGACACCAGGAGAAAGACACCACAGGCGAGAGTTGCGAACCGCTTCATGACTGAGCCTTGCGAGAAAGGAGATGTTTCGTGAGGGGGACGGGCCAACTCTTCAGAGTGCTGTTGCAGAATCGCGAACAGATTGTCTGAGGAGCCAGAGCCGGGAAATCCAGGACGGATCTCAAATGGGGACGGGGAGAAACACGCAGAGTGGTGTTTCGGAGGTGAGAACTGCTCCGGGTGAGACCCAAGTCAGTGAACAACAAAATACGAAAATTTCGAAAAAAGGGTCAAGGTGAGATTCCGAGATGCCGACGAGGATTGCCCGAAAACGAGCCATGGCAATCTTGACGTTGACGTAACCATATCTCGAAACAAAGGATAGAACGACTCATGTAATTTTTACCGAAGCCCTCAACGCCTCCGGTCGTCAGACCGCTGCGCCCGTGCGGGTTTCGTGGTACGCCTTGTCCCTGTGGCGTGCCGCCAGACTTCCGCAGGAGTGTGGGGCAGTTTCCACGGGCCACTCGCCTGTTATATTCTCGCGGGGAGCACTGAGACATATCGTAGGACGAACTTCCTCGTCTGTCCGTGAGGAAAGCCTCGCAGAGCAACGGACGTGGACGTCCGTCGTACGCCTCAATCCGTCCCGCGTGAAGTCTAAGCACCCGACTCGTCGACTCCCAGTTCGCTCAGAAACCGCTTGAGCTCCTCGAAGGCGTGCATGTCCCCCTGCTGCTGGGCGGCGGCGATCCCCTGCTGAAAGACCGCTCGCGCGGCACCCACACGATTCAGCCGGGTGTACTGCTGACCCGCCATCAAAAAGGCGGGAACATAGGGGCTGGGATCACTCATCAATGTAACCAGCAATGACAAGCTGCGATCATGGTCCCCTTCTTTGTCCCACTCCATCGCCAGCATGTAGCGTAACAGCTGGTCCTGGGGCTCGTCGGCGAGCATGGTCTCTAGCTTCTCTCGTCGCGTCATGGGAATCCCTTTTTCGGTCGAGGAGTACCTCCACGAGGCCAAGTGCCGCCCCTCCCCCGGTATCGGTTTGTCACTGGGAGGTCACTCTCGAAAGACGTTGAACTTCGGGAGCCTAATCAGCGACACGAGCCACTGCAGAATCACAAACCCGGCTTCGGTTTGACCACCGCTGGTTCCGGCGTAACGGCGGGCTGGGCCTCTGCGGCTTTCGGTTCGACGGTCAGTTCCGCTCCCGGTCCGTCCTGGGGATAGACCAGAATCCGGTCGTGGCAGAGCAGTACCAGATCGGGTCGGCCATCGCCGGTGATATCAGAGATCAGGGCCTCGCGCGGTTGGGTGCCGGTACGGCCCAAGCCCTGAAACGATTTTTCTTCGTACACGCGGAAATTCAAGCCGGGCATCAACCCCTGCTCCGCGCGAAAGGCGACGATCTCGACCAGATGAGCATTCGTGTCGAGAACGCAAATCTCCGGGTGCCCGTCGTGGTTCACATCCCCGGCCACCAGGTCCATCAGGAACACCTCCTTGCGAGGCGATTCATACGTCGCGATCTCCTTGAGCTCCGGATCCGACTGGCCGGCATAAAGGACCGCAAACTTCGTCCCGCCGTTGAGGATCAGGTCCGCTCGACCGTCCCCGTTCAGATCCCCCACTGAGGCCGACTTGAACGGGAACCGTCCCAGATCCAGCGTCTTCCACGGCTTAAACTCACCCGCAGTATTCGCAAACACCCGCAGCTTGGCCGCTCCAGTATCGATCATCACCAGATCATCGCCCGGCTTCCCATCGAGGTCCAGGACGGCTGAACCTGCGACCTTAGCAGTGCTGTCATCGGCGTTGAACTGCTCGACCACCTGCCAGCGGCCCGACTCATCGAGCCGGACGCTGCGGACGAAATTCCCCTGCGAGACCAGCAGCGCTGGCTGCTCGAGCCGCGCAAATGTCACGGCCCCCACTCCCACATCGCCCAGCGGCACACCGCCGGTTGCGGCAGCCACGGGGATGCCCTTTTCGTCCGAGAGGATCGCCTGCGGCGGCTTGCCATTCAAGAAAAACAGATAATCGGGTCGTCCATCCAGATTGACATCCGTCATCACCAATCGTTCGGGAGCGGCATTCAGCTTGAGTTCAATCGGCTTGCGCTCCTCCGAAGCAAACACCCACACTCCGGCAGCATCTCGCCGACCAATCGCCAACGTGGTCTTCTTCTCCGACCCGCGACCGGCCCCTTCGACGACAGCTGCAATTTCGACGGCCCCGTCGTTATCGAGGTCGATCACGTCAAAGGCTTTCACGTTGCCGTCGATGGGGAGCGACTCGGGAAAGGTGAGCTTGCCCTGCTCCATGCGACTGATACCCAGGGAGTTCTCCTTGGGACTGAGAACGATGACCTCAGCCTTCGCATCGCCGTTCACATCGGCCACGCGGATTTGTGTGGCACCCAGGAAGCTGGGGAAGTCCGTGCCCAGGTCGAGGCCGCTCTTGGCCCGCTGGTGGAAGACGACCACGCTGGCCCGCTCGGGATTGGCCACGACGACCTCTTGCAAACCATCCCCGTCGAGATCACCCAGCGCGAGTTCTCCAGCGTCTGAGCCACCCCCGATGCCGTACTGAATTAGCTTAGCCCCCAGTTCCCCTTCGGTCGCCCGCCGCACCTGCATCACACGGACCCGATTCGTCAGGCCATCAATCACGATGATCTCCGAGCCGGGTTTGCCATCGAGGTCGAACACCGTGATACCCCGCGGGTTCTGAATCGTATCGAACCGCAACTCGGGCCCCAGCTGACCGAGTGCGTCCTGCAGGCGGGCGCAGAGGAACTTCTCGTCCTTCTCATTCGCGGTATAAAACATGTCGTTGCGACCATCGCCGTCGAGATCCTGGACCATCGCCAGTCCCAGTTCATCAGCGGTATTGCGGATCATCAGCGGTGCAGCCAGCGTGCCGTCCGCCTGCTGGATCAGCAGGAACGTATTTCGCTTGCCCAGGACGATCAGATCCTGCAGCGTGTCGTGATTCACATCGCCGATGACCAGGCTCCACGGCTTGGCATCGACGTCGGCCAAGCGGATTTCCTTCTTGTTCGTCCACTCGCCCTTCGCTCCCTGCAGCTGAATGACGAGCCGGTCCGGGGTGCCGAAGTAGGCCAGATCGGTCAGACCATCGGCGTTCAGGTCTCCGGCACAGAGAGCCACCACCGGGCGATCGACTGGCAGCTTCTTGAGATCGAGTCGCCAGTGATCCGAGACTTGATTCGCCGTCAGGTCGTCCTTGTCCGCGGCCTTGGCTGCCTCGGGCTTCGCGCGCTGGAGCAGCAGGTTGATGCGGCTATGACCGTTGTCGACAACGGCCAGATCCTGAAGCGAGTCATGGTTGAAGTCGCCCGTGACGACCGAGTGGGCCCGGCCATCGACCTTGGTGATCTCGACCGGGAGGAACCCGTAATAGCCAGCCAGTGGGTAGCCGTCCTCGTCCTGGGCACTCGCGGCACCAGCCCCTGCCAGGACTCCACACAGAGCCAGCGTCAACCGGAAAAATGGGATCGTCACCAAAGAATCACTCATTCCAACCTCAACCTGTCGATGCGGCGGATCACTGGGAAGTCCTCCCGCCCCACTCGATTTCCAAAGAAGATCCGGGAGGAAACGTCAGTGTAACTCGCGAGGCGAACTGTTGCGACAGGCAAGCCGACTGGTTCTCACACTCACCCAGTCAGCCCGAGTACCAATGGAAGGTCAGTCGACGGGTGTCAGCAGGCTGCTTACACTGGTGGCAGAAGCCGGGGGGCTGACGCCGCCCCGCTCGCCTCAACCCCCGGACATGGCCCGTGACTTTTCGCCCTCCCCAACGTCCCACATATTCTTCCGGAGGAGAGGGGCGCTCGACACCCAAGTTCCCGCTATCGCCGGAGTTCACGATCCAGCGGGCGCTGACTCAGACGGGTCCGCTGGCGACAGTGGTGGCCAAGTCTTCGACCGGAGCAGCGACGCTTTTCCGCCGCCGCTTAGCCGACATACCGTCCCAGGCCAAGCACGGCGATTTGGTGGCGATCGCGACGGAGGGCGAGGGGGTCTGGGCGCACGGGCTGGTGAATCCCCGCGCCGAAGCGACCATCCGCATACTGACCCGCGATGGGGTGCCTCCGGGGGAGGAGTGGTGGCGCGGGCAGGTCCGCCGGGCGGTCGAGTTGCGGCGAATGCTGGGCTTGGATGCGTTCACGAATGCCTACCGCGTGATCCATGCCGAGGGGGACGGCATCCCCGGATTGGTTGCGGATCGCTACGGCGATCTGATCGCGATCGAAGCGTTTACGCTGGCAATGTTCCAGCGGTCCGAGGCCCTGGCGAAGATCCTCTGCGAGGAACTCGGCATTTCGAAGTGGGTCGTTCATCCGGGTCCGCGCACTTACGAACAAGAGGGGTTCGACGCCAAGCCCTTCGCCGCCGAGGGAACCCGAGACCGCATTGTGGTCGAGGAACATGGGCTGAAGTTCGAAGTCGACCTGGCCGGGGGGCACAAGACCGGATTCTTCTGCGACCAGCGGGACAACCGCGACCGGCTGGTCCAGTTCTGCGCGGGCAAACGAGTCCTCGATCTCTGCTGCTACTCGGGCGGGTTCTCGATCTCGGCTCGCGTGCGCGGCAAAGCCAGCGAAGTGACCGGCGTCGACCTGGACGAGAAGGCCGTCGAGCAGGCCCGCCGCAACTCCCGCCTCAACCGCGAGAACATCCGCTTCGCTCACGCGGATGCCTTTCCCTGGCTCCGCGACGCGGTTCGCAACGGCAAGCAGTACGATGTCGTTGTCGTCGACCCCCCACGCTTCATCTCCTCGCAAGACGAGATCGAAGAGGGCCGCAGCCGCTACTTCGACCTCAATCGACTCGCCATGCAGGTCGTCGCCCCCGGCGGCTTGTATGTCACCTGCAGCTGTAGCGGTCTGATCTCGTCGGAGGATTTCTCAAGGCTGATGATCGGGGCGATCCCGCCGGGTCGGTCGGGGCAGATCCTGTACCGGACCGGAGCGGGCCCAGATCACCCGGTGGCTTCAAACTGCTCGGAGACGGAGTATCTGAAGGCCCTCTGGATGCGCGTGAGCTAACTGGCGAGCCCCCAGCGTGAGCCGGGGTGTCCGGGCGAGAAAACGTCTGCGGCCCCGAGTCGATTGTGGCGAGGTGAACGACAGGAACGGAGTCGTTTCAAAGGGCAACGCTGGCGAGCCCCAACACCCCGGCTGACGCCGGGGGCTCGCCAGTATGACTCATGCCACTCCGCGCGGAGCATAGCAACTGAAGCGTGACCACTAACAACTGACCATTAACCACTGACCACTGACCACTGACCACTGACCACTGACCACTGACCACTGAAGACTCTCCTATGACCACGACCTCACCGGCGACACTCATCCAGCAGCTGAAATGGCGCTACGCCACCAAGCAGTTCGATCCACAGCGGAAGCTCCCGGCCGAGGTCTGGGCCGCGCTGGAACAGTCACTCATACTGACTCCCTCGTCCTACGGCATGCAGCCGTGGAAGTTCTTGATCCTGAGTCGTGATGCGGACTTGAGGGAGCGGCTAGTCGCCTGCTCGTGGGGCCAGCGGCAGGTCGCGGACAGTTCCCACTATGTCGTCTTCGCGGTCCGTACGGAGATGACCGTGGCCGATGTCGACACCTACATGGACCGTATCGCCGAGGTCCGTCAAACCGACAAGTCCGCCTTTGAGCCACTCAAGAAGATGATCGATGGCGGAGTCGTGCGAGGGATGACCGCGACTCAACAGCGCGAATGGGCGAGTCGGCAGGCCTACATCGCTCTGGGCAACCTCATGACCAGTGCCGCACTGCTGGGCGTCGACACCTGCCCGATGGAGGGGATCGACCCGGCCAAGTACGACGAGATCCTCGGTCTCCCCGGGAGCGGGTACGCGACCTGCGTCGGCTGTGCAGTGGGCTACCGGGCCGAGACCGACAAGTACGCCCAGTTGCCGAAGGTTCGGTACACGGCCCAGCAAGTGATCGAGCATCGCTGAGTTGTCCGTGGGATAGGCTTCCAGCCTGTCGTTCTTCGTACAATATGACAGGCGAGAAGCCTATCCCACTGTGGAGCCAGCCCATGTCGACACCGAACTCGTCCTCCGATAAGCCCCTCGATCTGGCCATCGGCGTCCCGGCGGGCGGCGATGGGGAAGTCACCGCGCGCATGGCGGGCGGGCTGGTCGACATGAATCTGTCGATCTCGCCGCGCCAGAACCCGGTGCCGGTCGCATTGCGGAATCTGGCCAAGGCGATCAACCTGGCCCTCAAGAATGACTTCCTGGAGACCGATCTCGACGGCCTCTACAAGGTCGCGCGGGTCTGGAAGGGGCAGGTGCAAATCCTGCATAAGGACTATATCGGTCTGGGCGACGGACTGTTCGCCTCAGTCGGTCGAGCAGCCAAATCGATGCAGCTCACTTTAAGAGGTCCAGACGCAGCCTCTCCAGAAGGAGCGGCGTGGATCGCTGAACATGGGACCAGTGCGTTTCGCGGTCTGCTCGGGTTGATCGGACGGAAGCTGAACCTGCTTCAGGAGTATGAAGACAAGGTGCCGATGTTCGTTCAACTGACGCTCGATCGACTTGAAGCCCGGCGAATCATTACAGACTGGCACCGCGAGGAGTGGAAGATCTCCACTTCACTGGTTGGTCTGGATGCACTGCTGGAACCGATCCTCGACCCCAGTCAGGATGACCAAGTCTGAGGAGCGATCAGCTCTCTGCGATCAACTCTCTGCCAGGGGACAACATCGGTCGTCATTTGGCGTTCATCGGGACCACAGCGGTCGAGGCGTCAGCCCGTGCTGGTGTTCGCGCGGCCATCGGGGCCGGAGCCTCCTCCGTCTGGATCTCAGCCCGTACCACGCGGTGCGAACGCGGGGCCTCAATGCACAGCTTGACCCGGTTGCCCTGGATCTGAGACACCTTGATGATGATGTCTCCGTCAATCACCAGCGATTCGCCGATCTTGCGTGTCAAAACCAACATGATTTCACCCTCCCTGTTGTGGGTGGGGACCGCTCTGCGATTCTCACCCAGTGATTTTCCGACGGGATCCACTCACCGCCGGGGTCACGTCCACAAGACGGACTTGACCTCTAAGCATCATTTTTATAACAGAATGCAGGAATTTCAAGACTTATTTTGCTTCGCATGCGAACGAGCACACCTAAGTCAATCCTTGACAATGAGTTGCAGCTACAGCAAAACTGCATCTTCAATCGTGCGGACGGCTCTCGACACTTGCTGAGCAGTCCGAATCGCTCGCCATTCCTGGCCTGACCGTCTCCCTCTGAAAGAGTGCTGACTTGAAACCTCGCAATCTTCTCGCTGCCCTCTTGGGGCTATTTGTCTTCCTGGCTTCGTTCGTGCCAGCCGCTGAGCCTCCCAAGCCGCTCAAGGTGCTGCTGGTCTGCGGCGGGTGTTGCCATGACTACAACACGCAAAAGGAACTCCTCTCGAAGGGGATGATGGAGCGGGCTCACATGGACGTGATGGTCGTCCACGAAGGCGGCACCGCGACCAACAGCAGGATCCCGCTTTACGAAAAGAAGGACTGGTCGAAGGGCTTCGATGTCGTCATCCACGACGAGTGCTTCAGCGATGTCAAAGACAACGCCTATACCCAGAACATCATCACCCCGCACCGCGAGGGGCTGCCCGCTGTGGTGCTGCACTGTGCGATGCACTGCTACCGCGATGGGACGGACGACTGGTTCCAGTTCTGCGGCGTGACCTCGCGGCGGCACGGGGCGGCTTATCCGCATGAGGTGCTGAACGTCGACGCCAGCCATCCCATCATGGCCAAGTTCGGCCCCGCCTGGGCCAACCCAGCGGGGGAACTGTATTGGATCGAGAAGCTCTGGCCGAACACCCACCCCCTCGGCACCGCCAAGAACAAGGAGCAGGGCAACGACGAGGTCTGCGTCTGGACCAATCAATACGGCAAGGGGCGAGTCTTCGGCACCACGCTCGGCCACCACAACGAAACCGTCGGCGCTCCCGAGTATCTCGACATGGTCACGCGTGGCACGCTGTGGGCCTGCGACAAGCTCAATGACGAGTACCTTAAGAAGCCCCAGCCGAAGACGGTCCGCGTCAACATTGCCAATGGACTGAAGGCCACCGCCAGCAGCGAGCAGACCAGCGACAACCACTTCGCCGCACACGCCGTCGATGGCAACGACGCCACTCGCTGGTGTGCCAACGGCGACAGCGCCCCGCAACAACTGATTCTCGAACTGCCCCAGCCGACCAAGCTGACCGGCTGCAAGATCGACTGGGAGTCGCCGACCGGGCTGTACCGCTATACGGTCGATGTTTCGGTCGACGGTTTGAAGTGGCAGACCGCGGTAGATGCTTCGAAGAACGACAAGCCCGCCAACGTCACGCACGACTTCTCGTTCGACGCGGTGAACGCTGTGCGGATCACGTTCCTCGGAGCCAACCCCGGCCAGTGGGGCAGCATCAGCGAAGTGGCTCTTTACGGTGACAAGACCGAAGTCGTGACCGTCAACCTCTCTGGCAAGTCGCTGGAGAAGGAGCAGGAGATCCTCAAGGACATCCAAGTCCCCGATGGCTTCGAGGCCAAGCTCTTCGCCGCTCCGCCCGCCGTCAACTACCCGACATTCGTGGCCTCCGCTCCGAACGGTGACGTATACGTTTCGGTCGACAAGAACGGCTCACTCGACCGCGCTCCGAAGCGCGGGGCGATTATGAAACTGCGCGACCTCGATGACGATGGCCGGGCGGATCAGTCGCAATACTTTGTGCCCGATGTCGACTCCCCGCGCGGGTTGGTGTGGGACAACGATCGTCTGTATGTGTTGCACCCACCGCACCTGAGTGCGTTCATCGACCGCAATGGCGACGGAGTCGCGGACGAGCAGCAGATCCTCGTGAAGAACATCGCCTTCGGGTTCAAAGACCGCCCGGCGGACCACACCAGCAACGGCGTCACGCTGGGGATCGATGGCTGGCTCTATCTGGCGATCGGCGATTTCGGGTTCATGCAGGCCGAAGGGATCGATGGTCGCCAGTTGCAGTTCCGGGGCGGTGGCGTGGTCCGTGTTCGCCCGGATGGGACCGAACTCGAGGTCTACTCGCGCGGCACTCGCAACATCCTGGAGGTCTCCGTCGACCCGTTGCTCAACGCCTTCACGCGCGACAACACCAATGATGGTGGCGGTTGGGATATCCGGCTGCACCACTTCAGCGGGGGCGAACACCACGGCTACCCATCGCTCTACATGCACTTCAACGAAGAAGCGATCCAGCCGCTGGACATCTACGGCGGCGGGTCGGGTTGTGGCGGGGTGTACCTGGCCGAGCCGGGCTACCCCGAGGGGTACTCGAACGCCGCATACACCTGCGACTGGGGCCGCGACATGATCTACCGGCACCGCATGACGCCGAAAGGGGCCACGTTCACAGCCGACCAGACCGAGTTCCTCCGCGTGCCGCGCGTGACCGACATGGATGTCGACGCTCAAGGGCAACTGATCGTGTCAAGTTGGAAGGGAGCGACGTTTACCTATGTGGGCGAAGAGGTCGGGTATCTGCTGTCGGTTCAGCCAAAGGGGCATAAGTCCACCGCCTTGCCGGACCTCATCGAAGCCGAGTCGGACCAACTGCTGGAACTCATCAAATCAGACAGCCATCGCCGCCGGTTAGCTGCGCAGCGCGAACTAGTCTCGCGCGGGTTGAATGAAGCGACGATCGCGAAACTCACCGCCATCACTGCCGATGCGAAGCTCTCAATCGAGTCGCGAGTGGCAGCACTGTTCGCTCTCGACCTCGGTGCCGAAGACCAGACGACCCAGGTGTTGACCGACCTGATCGCTGATCCCCAACTCGGCGAGTACGCGCTGCGGGCGTTGGGCGATGAGGTCGATCAGAGCTTCCCGCGTGGGGCGTTCGATATGGCCCTGACTCACGAATCCCCGCGAGTCCGAAGGGCTGCGCTGTTCGGTCTGTGGCGCGAGGGCAGCCCCGAGTCGATTGCGGCCCTCATGCGGACCACTATTGACGCCGACCCCATCGTGGCCCACACCGCGCGCCGGGCCATCATCGAGACCCAGCGCTCGGTCACGACGCTGGAGTTCCTGACCACCGAGCCGAACACTTCCCCGGCCTTCGCAGCTGTCCTGGCCTGTGCCGGGCAGATTCATGAGCCGGAGATTTCGGCGTACATGATCTCGCAACTGGCCACCGCGAAGGAGCCGACACTGCGGCAGAACCTGCTCGCCGCACTGTGCCGTCTGTACTTCCGCGAAGGGACTTGGAAGGGCGATAGCTGGGGGACGCGGCCCGACACGACCGGCCCGTACTACCAGCGAGAAGCGTGGAACGAGACACCGAAGATTGCCTCCGCACTCCAAGGGGCGCTCGCGTCCGCGACCTCGACCGAGGCGGCGTTCCTCGCCCAGGAGATGGACCGCCACCGTATCCCGCTCGATGGGGCGATCGATCAACTCGTGGCCTTGGTGGCCAAGGACAAATCGCTCCTGCCAACTCTGGCCTCCCAGTTGGCCCGTGCGAAGACGATCCCCGACGCCGCTGTTGAACTAATGGTTCAAGCCATCGGAGATGTTCATGAAACTCCCGTGTCAGCCGACTTCCTTATTGACGCGATGTCGACCTTTGCCAAAGTGAACAGCAAGCATGCTGTCATTGGCCTTGTGCAGGCTCAGGGGCTTCTTGACACCAGCGATGACAATCGAAAACATCTCCGCCGAGGACGTGAGATTCTCTTCAGCGCGAACAACATTGCTGACCATTGGAAGACGGTCACTCATTTGGTGAATTGTCCCCCCGGACCTCACGTCGAATGGGGAGAGGCCGTCCTTCTCGTCACAGCTGCCAAGAGCGATACTCCAGTCGAGGTGCGAGAGGCGATTACAAAGTGGCTCGAACCGATCTGGCAAAGCTCTACCGGCGAGGTCTCGCTCCTCAATGCCATTGCCAAGTCGGGACGCGTGGAATACGCCAACCAAGTCCTGGCTGCCCGGTTCAGTACAGATCCCAAAGTGAAAGCCGCCGCCGAAGCGGCCATCCAAGAACTCAAACTTGGCGAGGACCAAAAGGCCGGGCCCAAGGTCTCGACGCTGAAAATCGAAGACGCCGTAACCAAGGCTGTCGAGGAGAAGGGGGACATCGAACTCGGAGCCGTTCTGTTCGAACGCATGAACTGCGTGAAATGCCACACCACTCGCCAGGACCAACCGCCGCGCGGGCCGTTCCTGGGCACGATTGCCAACACCTACAAACGCAAAGACCTGGCCGAAGCGATCCTGATCCCCAGCAAGACCCTGGCCCAGGGGTTCGTCACCAACGTCTTCGCCCTCGACGATGGCAAAGTCGTCACCGGCTTCGTCGTCACTGAAGCCGCCGACAAGGTCACGATCCGCAACGCCGACGGCGTCGAGCTGGAGATCCCGACAAAGAGCATCGACGAACGCACCAAGCAAAACGTCTCGCTGATGCCAGAGGGGATCACCAAGGAGCTGACGATCCGCGAACTGAGTTCGCTGATCGACTACATCGAGTCGCTGCCGAAGCAGCCGTAATTGAACCCTCCATCCTAGTGATAGACCCAAGGCTGATCTGGAGAATCGGACATGTCGAGAGTTTTGTTCCCCGCGTGTGCGAGCTTCGGACCCATGTGCCTGGCAATGGGTTGCCTCTTCCCGAACCGTGAAGGACTACCCTATGGATTCGTTTTCCTTGCGTTTCCGGGAGCCCTGATGACCGTTGCCGCATTGCATATCTTGTTTCGGATGCTGCTCTCACTGGAGAGAATGCCCTCAGTGACCGACCCCTCCACGGAGTTCAAAGCACGAGAGTAAGCTGTGTGACTCAAATGCCATCATGTGAAGGTGTCGCCACCCGAACCCCAGCGAGCGGGCGGACGTAAGTCCCCCGTGCCAGGGCCACCTCACCGTCCCAAACACTTCGCAATCACCCCTCCCACTCCGGAAGTTCGTCGAGGTATTCGGGGCAGACGCCTTTCAGCCACACGTATTCGTCGTCGATCTTGGAGACCGAGACCATGCTGGATCCCCTCATTCCCCAGTTTGCTCCGACGATCATCACGACGATGCCTGCGAGCGTTGTGATCACCGTGGCATCCCCAGTCAGAGTGGCGAAACCGCCGATAATGACCCCCAGTCCCGCCAACGCCAACAGCCAAGCGATCAGGATCGCGTTTCGACGTTTCGCAGCGCAGGCGTCCGTCAGTCCGATGGAGATCTTTGCCTTCTTCCTGATGAGCAACGCCACGATGATATAGATCAAGGGGCTCAAGAGGACCAGCAGGTAGACCCAGACGGGGTGCCAGGTGAGATCGCGTGGTAAGTGGGTTTCGGCTGGGAGATTGCTTTTGACGCAGCGATCCGGGAGTTCCGCGTCCTTCTTCATGACCAACGTATTCGCATCGCGCCACACGCCGACGAAGTTTTCCCGACAGTGCGGGCAAATCGTTGCGCTGGCCTCGATTGTTTCCGCACACATCGGACAAAGGATGTTCTTGGCCACGAACGGTCTCCTGGATCGGGCGTTGCAATTACTGTGGAAATCGCTCCGCCAGACTTCCGAAGTCTTCCGAGACTTCGGAAGTCTTTAGGCGAGCGGTCAGAACAAGATTACCGTGGGATAGGCTTCCAGCCTGTCATTTTCAGCAAGAAAGACAGGCTGGAAGCCTATCCCACGGGGCAGACAAGTCTGGCCATCCGCCTTAGATACGCGTATTCCGGCCGCTCGTCTGGTGACTTTTCCGTGTTACTTGGCAGCCGCCAGCACGGCGTCGTAGTTCGGGTGCGAGGTGATCTCGGGGACGTACTCGACGTGCTTGATCTTGTTGTCGGCACCGACCACGAAGATGGCCCGGGTCAGGCAGCGATCCAGCGGACCACCGCTGATCAGCACGCCGTAGGACTGGCCAAAGCTGGCCGCCCGGTGATCGCTCAGGCAGGCGACCTTGTCGACTCCTTCCGCTCCGCACCACCGCTTCTGGCCGAAGGGCAAATCGGTGCTGACCACCAGAATCGCGACGTTCGCCAGCGCCGCCGCCTCGTCGTTGAACCGCTTGGTCTCGGCGTGGCAGACGCCCGTATCGAGCGACGGAATCGTGGCGATGATGCGAGTCTTGCCCGCAGAGGAGGCGAGATTCACGTCCTCCAATCCATTGCTTTGCAGGTTGAAGTCGGGAGCGGAGTCGCCGACCTTCAGTTCGGTGCCGGAGAGAGAGACAGCATTGCCTTTGAGTGTGACGGTGGCCATTTGTGTTCCTTTTGAAGAGTGAACCGCAGGATGCGGCTTGTGTTTGGAGGACCAGTGCTTCAGTATTGCCAGTCTGGTTGATGTTGCAAGTCCCTGGCCCCGGAGAGTCCGCGCGGTGGATCAACTCGCGTCGATGTTGCAAGTCGTGATCCTGCTCGCCAGCCTGGCGGTGTGGGGCATGATCTTGGAGCGGCTGACCACTGGGGAGCCGCTGGTTTCGCGGCCCGTGCCCGCCACCCGGCCACGCCCGTGGTTCGCCATGCTGCTCACGGTCACGCTGATCTCCATTTCGTGTTACTCGCAATATCATCAGAGTCGAAATGCCTTACCCATCAGAAAATTCGATGCGGATAAGATTCTCTTGTTCATGGCCAGCCAGATCGGGGAACAAATTCTTTTCTTGTGTTTGCTGCTGGTCAGTCTCACTCGGCTCGGCGAGCAGAGGCTCACTCGATTCGGCATGGATCTCCGCCAATGGGGGGAGCAAATCGAGATCGGGCTGTTCGGTTGTCTGGCAGCCATGATTCCCATGGTGATTGCCAACTATTCCGTACTTGAGTTCCGGGTCGAGGATAACCAGCACATATTCTTGCAGATCTTCAAGAGCGAAAGGTCCATCTGGCTCGCCGGTTTACTGATCATATCGGCGATGATCATGGCCCCCCTGGGAGAGGAGTTAATGTACCGCGTGATCCTGCAGGGAACACTGCAGCGGTACTTCTCGCCCACAGCGTCGATCGTGATTACAGCGAGCTTGTTCTCCGCGGTGCATGGGTTCCCGGATGCTGTGGGTCTGTTCCCGCTGGCACTGATCCTGGGGTTTCTCTACTGGCGCACCGGCAGCTACTGGGCGGTTGTGACCACCCACGCAGCCTTTAATGGGGTCACGGTCCTGATGACGCTGTTGAGTCCCGAGGGGAAGTGATGCTCAGAGTGGTCTCCAGCGGCATATTCTGTGAGCGGCATGGGGACGATCGATACCCGCAAAGTCCTCCCCGTGGACCGCGTGGGGTACTCGATTTAGATCTTTCACATTCCCGTGAAACAGCAGACTTGTGAGGTCAGCTCCTCTCGAATCAGGACTTCTGTGACTTGGACGGCGTGGCGTTCTGGATGGTGATGGAGCCTTTTTCGGTGCCAAGTATGAACCCGATGCGATTCATTCCCGCCAAAGTCGTTGACGCCTGGAAAGTGTACTTGTACTTGGTGAACTCCGTGAACATCGCTGAGATTTCTGCGTGCAGGCCGATTTCGTGGGAGTCCTTTCCGTCCTCCCCGGCAACGACCACGACGTCCCGGCGTGCGAGTGATTTTGGCCTCGCAGGTGAGCGTGTCGTCTTCGCGGTCCTGCTGATCGAGCCGGGTCCGCTGGAATACATCAACCACAATATCAGCGCCCTGCCGCGCCGACGGCGATCGCAATGATGCCCCCCTGCAGGAGCGAGTCCTCACCCTCCACCACACCAAGTACATCAGCCAATGATTATGCGATGTGATCGAATATCCCTTCAATTCGTGCGTTGAACCTGAATACCTTGCCGATGACCATCCCCAAAATAGTCGGATGAACCTGAATTTCACGCTGCGGGTTGGCGACGACCACGGAAGAGCCACGCGCCGATGGCAATCGTCACGATGCCAAACCCGATCAACAACCAGCGCGGCCAGGGGTTGGGATGCAGCGTCTCCAGGACCGCCTCGGAGAACCCGTAGTGCGGGAGGTAGAACTCCGCATCCGGGATCGTGCAGGGCTTGGGGCGGTCAAAGGTCCATGTCTGCTCAGACATCTCACCCGCTGAATCAACGATATACACGGTCTCATGGGGTGCCGATATGCTGTTGTCGGAAAAGTAGCTGACCGATACCTTCTCGTGACGAGACGGCAGAACATCAATCGCCCATGACATGATTCGGTGATTATGAGAGGGATCAAACACCAATGTGTAAATTCCGCCCTTCCTCCCGACTGATCCCTGCTCACCGAGATACTTTGCAGAAAACCGGAGTCGCTCTTGTCCCATTTCACTCCACCGAACGGCCTCTATCGGCTCGAATAGCGCCGAGTTCACGATGTCACGCAACGGCGTACAACCCAATCGGCAAGCTGCCACCAAGCTGCATCGCCTTCCATCCCAGGTTGGAAGACCCTCGTCAAAATCGGGATCGATTTCCAGAGGGTCAGCGACGTGAACGTGGTTGAGAGTTCCACGTTCTGTCATCACTTTCGCCAAGATGCGGAAGTCATAGCGCGAGTTCGCGATGGTGTGCTGAATTCCTTGCCCCAGCGTCTTGCTCTGCATTCGCAGCAACGCCACTTTCCGATCAGCGTCATATGCCAATTGGTAGTGAATATCCTCCGGGGATTGGATCGTTCCGTCTCGTTGCACATACTTAGTCTTGTAAATGAATGACACATCAAAGGAACGTTGTTCTCGCTCGATGGCCTGCCAGTCCTCCTCGGCCGTTGTTCGCAGCTGTGTGAGCACGACTGGATCAACCACAAGATCTGCCCCCCAGACCGCTGAAGTACAGCGAGAGGAGAGAATCATCCAGACAAGTAAGCCAAAGAGACGAGAACACATTCCGAACATCCTTCGCAAGCGATGACCTTCAAGGGCAGAAGCAGTAGCCTCCATTCGTCATGCTCGGTCCTCGGCACTCCAGTCCGTTGTCGCAAGTTTGCAATTGGCAGGTCGCAGCGATTCGGCGGCAACTCTCACTCGAGGCGAAAGCTGTCGTCACCAAACATGCAACACCGAACATCATCACTACACATCCACGCATCTCATTTCTCCAGATCACAGGGTGGGCACTATTCTGCAAGACTACGTCACCTCGACTTTTGCACTTTTCCTGACTTGGAAATTTGGTCTTGGGAAAAAGTGTGAGCCTCCGCGACAGTGCTTGGGATACGACTCTCAGGCATTGAGCAAGGAGGCTCACGATGGAACTTGTACCGAGTTTTGCGGGGATGTTACAGGGACTCGCTCCGGTGATGACGGCGCCGACGTTTGCCAGTTTCACCACGATCTTGACGGGGTGGGTGATGGCTCGGCGGCGGACGATTACGGGGATGATTCTGTCGGCGGGGGCGGGAGCGGTGAAGCACTTCTCGTCGTACCATCGGCTGTTCAGTGCGGCCCAGTGGTCGCTGGATGCGATGGGGTGGGCGGTGTTCCGGTTGTTCGAGGCCGATCTGGGAGGGGTGGTGATGCTGGGTCTGGATGACACGCTGTCTCGCAAGCGGGGGCCGAAGGTGTTTGGGACCGGGATGCATTACGATCCGCTCTGTTCTAGCAAAGGCCGGGTGGTGACGAATTGGGGTTTGAACTGGGTGGTGCTGGGGGTGTTTATCGAGTTGCCGTTTCGTCCGGGTCATTATTATTGTCTGCCAATCCTGTTCCGTTTGTATTTAAATCCGAAGAGCGCCGCGAAGCATCGGCGGACGTATCGGTCGCGTCCCGAGCTGGCCGTTGAGTTGCTTCAAATGCTCTGCGGACAGCGGAAACAGCTGCGTTTTCATGTGGTGGCGGACAGTGCTTATGGGGGACAAAGCGTCTTGAACGGTCTGCCGCCGAACTGCGACCTGACGAGTCGGATCGTCATGAAATCTCGATTATATAACGCCCCGCCCGCGCGGACCGCGACGACCAAGGGCCGCCCGCGCGTGCGCGGCGAACGACTGCCGACACCACAAGCGATGTTAAAGAATCGCTGTCGCCAGGTGACGCTCGAGATCTATGGTCGACGCGAAACCTCACGCGTCACCGACCAACTGGCGCACACGTATGCCGTGCCGGGTCGACCACTCCGCGTCGTGGCTGTGGAAGCCCTCCGGGGCGGGCGCGACTCCGAAGCGTTCTTCTCGACCGACACCACGGCGACCGCCGAGCAGATCATCACCTGGTACGCGATGCGCTGGAGTATCGAGGTCACGAACCACGACACCCAACAACACCTCGGCTTCGAAGACCCCCAAAGCTGGACCCGCCAATCGGTCGAACGCACCGCCCCCATCGCGATGCTGCTGTACACCCTGATCGTGCTGTGGTTCGCCCGCGAAGGTCATCGCGATTGGCGTCCCCTCGACTGCCCCTGGTACACCTCGAAGACCCACCCCTCCTTCGCCGACATGGTCCGCACCCTCCGCCGCCTGAGCCTCAAGCA
>JANPCU010000047.1:0-14425 GCA_031431195.1 Planctomycetota bacterium
CGCCAGAACGACCCGCTCGAGACGAAGGAGATCGCCCGTTGGATCCACGGTTATCGCACTGCGGCGCGGTTGCAAGCTCTGGTCCCGGACACGCAATTGATCAGCGTGTCGGACCGCGAGGGGGACTTGTATGAGATTCTCGTCGAGGCCCGCGATGCCTTGCAGAAGGTCGACTTCCTGATTCGATCGGGCCAGGACCGGCGTCTGCCCGAACGCGATCCGGAGGCCGAGGAAGACACCTGGATCAAGCTGCGTGATCGCCTGGCCGAGGGTGCGGTGCGGACCACGCGTACGGTGGAACTTACGCGCACGGCGAAACGCGCCGCCCGCTCAGCTGTCGTCGAAGTGCGCGCCAACACGTTCACACTCAAGCCGCCGCACCGCAAGTCGCAGCTCGGCGAAGTGACTATGAATGTGGTCGAGGTCCGCGAGATCGACCCTCCCGCTGACGGCACCGAAGTCCACTGGGTGCTGCCCACCAGCCTGCCTATCACAACCGCCGAGGAGATCCTCCGCGTGATCGATTTCTACGCCGCCCGCTGGACCATCGAGAGCTATTTCCGCGTCCTCAAATCGGGCTGCACCATCGAAGAGCTCCAGCTGGAAACCACGCCGCGCGTGTGGCGTTGTTTCATGCTGTACCGGATCATCGCCTGGCGCGTGTTGCACCTGACCTACCTCGGTCGCGAGTGCCCGGAACTGCCGTGCGATGTGGTCTTCGCCGACCACGAATGGAAACCGGTCTGGCAGATCGTGAAGAAACAACCCCCGCCGAACACGCCGCCACCCCTCGCCGAATTCGTCCGCGTGCTGGCCACCCTCGGCGGCTACAACCACCGCAAACACGACGGCCCCCCCGGCCCCCAAACCCTCTGGACCGCCCTCCGCCGCATGACCGACTTCAGCCTCGCCTGGCTCGCCTTCCATGAAGGGGGACCCGTTGTGTAGAAAGGTCAGACGAGGACGTCCGTCGCTCTGCGAGGCATTCCACACGGACGGACAAGGATGTCCGTCCTACGAAATGTCTTCAGTTCTTCCCGAGAGGAGTATATCTCGGGAAGCGGCACGGGTTCGTGACGGTGGTGCTGGACCTCGAATCGAGGGCCATCGTGTCGGCCGTAAAGGGACGCGGCAAGGCGGCTCTGAAGCCGTTCTTTGTCAAGCTGAAACAAGCTCGAGCCAAGATCAAAGCCGTGGCCACCGACATGTCCGGCGGCGACATCGCAGCTGTCATGGAACACCTGCCGAAGGCGGCGCTGGTGTTCGATCGCTTCCATGTGGTGAAGCTGATGAACGAGAAACTCAGCGACTTGCGGCGCGAGATGTATCACGAGCTGACCGACAAGCAGCATCGCAAAATGTTGAAGGGCACTCGCTACCTGCTCGTGATGAACCCCGAGAGCCTGAAGCAAAACGAGAAGGTCGACGAGCAGGCCCAGCTGCAGGAGGCGCTGAAGTTGAACGAGTCCTTGTCGGTCGCGTACTACCTCAAAGAAGATCTCAGGCAGTTCTGGAATCAGAAGTCGAAGCCCGCCGCCGAGAAGTTCCTCGAGGCGTGGTGCCGCCGCGCCGACGCCTCGGGCATCCGCCAAATGCGAGTTATGGCGAAGACCCTGCGAAGTCATCGCACCGGCCTTTTGAACTGGTACGACCACCCGATCTCGACCGGCCCGCTGGAAGGCATCAACAACAAAATCGGAGCCCTGCAACGCCGCGCCTACGGCTACCGAAACTACGACCACCTCAAAGAACGAATCCTGACCCTCCACCATGCCAAATACACCCTACAAGGTTAAAACCCCGCGAAGGCCAAACACCCCAAATAGTGCTTTGAACCGGATTGTGCCGCCGATTGCCCCGCCATACGATCTCGCAGTGATTTACAACGTTCTCTCTTGTGATCACTCGACCCGAGGACCACTGATGCCACGCACTCTGATTGCCCTCTGCCTGTGCTTGTTTGGCTGGACCTCTTTCGCACTGGCTGTGGACCCGCCGCGTAAGATCGTGCTGATCGCGGGACCGAAGAGTCACGGGCCGGTGGGGAATGGCATTCATGATTACCCGTGGAGTGTGAAGCTGCTGAAAGTGATGCTCGACCACTCGAACATCGCCGAGCAGGTGCGGGTCGAGTATCACCTGGATGGGTGGCCGACCGATCCAGCCACGCTCGATGACGCCGATACAATCATGGTGATCTCGGATGGGCGGGACGGGGACTTGTATGCGGAAGCTCCGCACATTGCCTCGCCGGTACATCTGGCGCTGGTGCAGAAGCAGATCGATCGCGGCTGTGGGTTCTGTACGTTTCACTTCTCGACGTTTGCCCCGGACAAGTATGCGACGCAGATCCTGAACTGGTCGGGCGGGTACTTTGATTGGGAGGAGAACGGGCAGAAGAAGTGGTACTCAGCGATTCAGACTCACGACACGGTGATCGAGATTGCCTCACCGGAGCATGCACTGAGCCGGGGGATCAAGCCGTTCTCGATGAAGGAGGAGTTCTATTTCAACGTGCGGTTCCAGCCCGAGGGAGCGGACGCAGCGACCGTCAAGACCGCCACGCCACTGCTCTCCGTTCCCGTCCTGCCCGGTCGCGAGCCAGACGGAAAAATCGTCGCGTGGGCCAAGGAGCGGATCAACGGCGGGCGTGGGTTCGGCACGACCTGCGGGCACTTCTACGCCAACTGGGAAGTCGCGGAGTTCCGCACCTTGATCCTCAACGCCCTCGCCTGGACCGCGAAAGTCGAAGTCCCCGAGGGCGGCGTCCAGGCCCGCTACTTCACCCATCAAGAAGTCACAGCTGCCCTCTCCGGCGTGAAGGGAACCGAGAAGGCGAAGCTCGATGCGGAGCCGATCCGCGTGCTGCTCATCACCGGCAACGAGGCCCACAAGTGGCACAACTGGGAGCAGACGACCCCGGTCCTTAAGGCTCAACTCGAACTCGACCCGCGCGTGAAAGTCACCGTCAGCACCGACCCCGAAACGGCCTTCACCAAGTTGATCCAGATCCAGGACGTGGTCCTGCTCAACAGCTACGCGAACTGGCACGATCCCAAGAGCCTCTCCCCGAAGGCTCAGCAGGAGTTCATGGACTTTCTCCAGGACGGCGGCGGGCTGGTGGTGGTTCACTTCGCCAACGGGGCGTGGAACGCTTCGTTGCCGATGGCGGGCGAGTCCGACTGGCCGGAGTACCGCCAGATCGTGCGGCGAGTCTGGAACCACAACGGGAAGGGCGAGGCTCAGAGCGGGCACGATGCGTTCGGGCCGTTCGAGGTCGCCGTCTCCTCGCTGCCGCATGAGATCACAGCGGGACTGAAAGGTTTCCCGATCGTCGATGAACTCTACTTCCGCCAGGACGGGACCGACCCGATCGAGCCGCTGATCACCGCTCACTCGAAAGCGACCAACCGCGATGAGCCGCTGGCGTGGGTCTATACCTACGGCAAGGGGCGGGTGTTCCAGACCTTGCTCGGTCACAGCGAGCGGACCTATGAGGCGTTCGAGGCCAACGAGATGCTCCGCCGCGCCACGGCGTGGGCTGCGAATCGACAAGTGATGGCATTCACCGCCGATGGGGCACCGCCCGTGCCCAAGGCCGATCCGCCGAAAGAGGCTGTTGCTCCGGTCCCGAAGCCGACGGGGAAGCTGGTTCTCGCGGAGGGGAAGTTCGCCAAGGCCCTGGATGCCTCGCAGGGCGGGGCCTACTTCGCGGCACATGCCGAGCATCGCAATGCCACGGTGACGGTCGACTGCTGGACGAAGCTGACCTCGCAGGACGGGTTCAACATCCTCGTCGCCAGTGAGCCGAAGTCGTCGGCCACGCATTGGGAGATGTACTCGCACGCCGGGGCCGGGCACTTCGCGGTCTTCATGCCGGGTCGCGGCGGCGACTACCGGACCGAGATCAACATCGCCGATGGCCAGTGGCACCATGTGTCGATGGCCTTCGAACCCGGCAGGCTCCGCCTGATGGTGGATGGAAAGGTGGCACTCGACAAACCGCTGCCGCCGTCGAAGCCCGCTGAGGCTGGACCGATCGCCATTGGTCAACTCGTCGAAGGGACGATTGGCTGCGCGGGACTGATCGATGAAGTAAGGTTCACACGCGGAGTGCGCGAGTTCACGGAAGTCCCGACCGAAGCCCCGCTGCTCGATGAGCGGCAACTGGCGACGACGCTGGGGCTGTGGCACTTCGACAAGCTCGCTGATGGACAATCGCCGGACGAGTGCAAGCGGAAGTTGGAGGCGTTCGCCTCTGCTCCCCCGCCCGAGGCAGACAGGAATGTCCGCCCCACCAGCAATGCTCCAAAGTCCGAACAGAACCACTGGGGCCAAGAGCAGGTGGGGTTCGACTGGACCGAGAAGAACTCGGTCGATGGCCGCTGGCAGGAGTCCGAGATCGGGCGCTGGCTGGGGAGCATCGTGTCGCTGCCGAACGGTCCGGTGAAGAAAGGTCTGTCTGTTCGAGTCGGTGAGGACCAATCGGCGACCCTGTGCTACGACACGCAACTCTGCGGACTACGGGCCATCTGGACCGGTGGGTTCCTCAAGTTCGACCCCGCCCGCTACGGCATCATCGCCTCGCCGCAGCCGAACGGGACACTCCAACTGGCGATCCCCGAAGGGCCAATCTGGGGTGACTCGAAGGTGCAGTTCCGCCGGATGTACTCGCATGACCCTCGCGTCGTGTTGGAGTACACGGTTAACGACACCACCGTGCAGGAGTCCCCGTGGCGCGAGGCGGATGGCGTCTTCTCCCGCCAGTTTGAGATTGGACCCGGAGCCAGCCGTATCACCATGAAACTGCTCGGAGCCGATCAGGGAAAGGTCATCCCGTCGCCACTCGGGGACTCCCACACACTCCTGCAGACCGAGGGGGCCATTCACCGCCGCGTCGTCATCATCCCCGAAGACCACGCGGCCCCCGGATATGGATTGCTGGCCGCGCACGACAACGCTCTCCTCACGATTCCGCCGCGTGAGAAGCCCGTCCGGTTCAAGTTGCTCTACTCCATCCGCTTTGAGGACGACACACTTGCGGTGACGAAGCTCCTGCCCAGTGTGAAGAGCGAGCCCCTCACCGAGTGGACCAAACCCGGCCCGGCCCGCTGGACCGAGAAGATCACCACCAAGGGCTCGACCGCTTTTTCGGGGCTGCTGCACCCGTACGTCGTCGACACGCTGAACATCCCGTTCGATAACCCCTACAAGGCCCTGTTCTTCACCACCGGTGTCGACTTCCCCGCAGCTGGTCCGGTGCATGACGGCATCGATCCGTTGACGACGGCGTTCGTCTGTACGGTCCATGGCGATGTGTGGCGAGTCTCTGGCATCGATGGGGAGCTGCGCGAGCTGACCTGGAAGCGGTTTGCGACGGGGCTGTTTCAACCGCTGGGACTCAAGGTGTACAAGAATGAGGTACACGTCCTGGGGCGGGACCAGATCACGCGGCTACGCGACCGCGATGGAAACGGCGAGGCGGACGACTACGAGTGCTTCTCGAATCAGTACGACACCTCATCGGGTGGGCACGACTATGTGACCTGCCTGGAGGCTGACAATGAGGGGCGGTTCTACTTTCTGCATGCCCAGCAGGGCGCGGTCCGCACCTCGCCCGATGGCCAGTCGATCGAGGTCATCGGCACCGGACTCCGCAACCCGAACGGCATGGGCCTCGGGCCGCAGGGCCAGCTCTCCGCTTCTCCACAGGAAGGGGAATGGACCCCGGCCACCGGCATCTTCGACATCCAGAAGGGCGACCACTTCGGCTACCCCGGACCGCTCGCTCCGCACAAACTCGAACACCCGCTGATCGCCCTGCATGACCCATTGAAGACGATCGGCGTGGAGGCTCCGTTCACCTACATCCCACGCCGCATCGATAACTCCAGCGGCGGCGAAGTGTGGGTTGACAGCGACCACTGGGGTCTGCCGCGCGGGACGATGCTGCACTTTTCGTACGGCCAATGCACGATGCTGCAGGTGCTGCAAGAGCGAGTCTCCGGGCCGAATGGCGACTCGGTCCTGCAAGGCGGCACCGTCGCGTTCCCCTTCGTGTTCGACTCGGGAGTTTGTCGCGGCAAGTTCAACCCGCATGATGGCCAGCTGTACGTGACCGGTCTGCGCGGGTGGACGACGGCGGCGACGCAGGACGGCTGCCTGCACCGCGTGCGACATACGAAGTCGAACTCGCCGTACTTGCCGGATTCAATCAAGACGTACAAGAACGGCTTGGCGGTTCACTTCCCGGGCTTTGTCGGCAACGATCTCGAGGATCAGGGGAACTACCACGTCGAGGCTTGGAACTACAAGTATTCACAGGTGTACGGGTCCGCCGACTACAAGCTCTCGAACCCGAATGAGCCGGGGCGCGATGAACTGGCCGTGAAGTCGGCGACGAGGCTCGACCGCCACACCGTGTTCCTCGAAATCGATGGCCTGCAGCCGTGCTGCCAGCTCACCATTCGCTTCAATTTGCATCTGGAGGTGAAAGAGCCTCCGACCCGCAATACGATCGCCTACACACTGCATCGCATCCCCGAGGAGGTGATTCCGGAATCGCAGATCGTGCGGCGGATCGCTCCGGGGACGCTGCCGCAGGAGGTGCTCGACCGGCTGCGACCGGGCCTGTTGGAAGTGCTGTACTTGGGAAAGGCGACCGATCGCCGCGTGGTCCGCATGGGGGCGACTTCGCATCCGCCGTACACGCCCGCGTCGCCATGGCTGCCGCTGGGACTCACCGCGTATCGCCAGGAGGGATGGCTGAAAGTACACGAGCGCGGGGTCTATCACTTCCGGATGCAGACGACCGGGTCTGGCCAAGTGCGGATCAACGGGCACCAGGTGACTGACAATCAGAATGTCCTGCCCGCATCGGACCTCGGCGAGGTCGAACTGCATGCGGGGTACAACGAGATCGTGATTGAGTCCCGCGATCCGGTTCTCTCCAAGCAAAAGCAAGGCATCGGCCATCAGTCTCGCGTGCTGTGGTCGGGACCGGACTTCGCCGAGGAGTCGCTCCCGCCCACGCTGCTGTTCCATCTCCCCGACCAACAGCTGCTCACTCGCGAACTGGTGAGTGAAGGTCGCGAGATGATTGAGACCATGAAATGTGCGCGGTGCCATGCGCCCCCCGAGGGAGTGCATCCCAAGGACGCTGCGAGGTGGAACTCGATTGAGACCGCTGCCCCGAGTCTGAAAGGAGTGGCCGCACGGTTGAAGAGCGACTGGGTGTGGGACCATCTGTTGGCCTCAGCCCCGAAGGCCGACGAACCGCTGTCCGACTGGACGGCCACGCGCCGCAGCATGCCGCAGCTGTTCGATGCTCAGAGGGGAGAAGATCAGCAGGCGGTCGCGGACCTCATGGCGTACCTTGACGAAGGGGGCGAAGCCGTGGCGGAGCAGGTCCCTCCCGCGGATGAGGCGTTGACCCCGCGCGGGCGTGCGCTGTTCGAGGATCTGGGCTGCATCGCGTGTCATGTGGTCGATCGAAAGGCACTGGCCGAAGGACCAGCCGTCGGTCGTACGCGCCGCACTCTCGACCATGTCGGAGACAAGTTTCGGCCCTCGGCGCTGAAGGAGTACCTCAAGTCCCCGAACGCTCTACATCCGGCGACCCGCATGCCCGATTTCCATCTTACCGATGACGAAGCCGCAGCTCTGGTGACGCTGCTGCATCATCCCAAGCCGATAAGACGGTCGGAGATTCGTCCCGTCGGGAATGCCGCCAACGGGGCCAAAGTCTACACCGCGCGCGGCTGCGCAGCGTGTCATGGGACGCGAGAAGGCGAACTCGCCGAAGTGGCCCGGCGACCCGCACTGTCATTCCGCAATCTCGGGCTGGGGTGCCTCGCCGAGACCGTTCCGGCTGCCGCGCCGCGCTACGTGTTTACCGACCGGCAGCGGAAGGCCATCACTAAGTTTCTGGAGAATCCCGGCCTGCCCGACTCACCCGAGGCACTCACCGAACGGACCGAGGCGCTCATCACCCGGCTCAACTGTGTCGCCTGTCACACTCGCGATCTCAAAGTCAGCCCCCGCGCGGAACTGATCGCCGAAGAGAGCGTAAGCGGCCTCGCCCCCGACTCACTTCCTCAATTGACATGGGCCGGAGAGAAGCTGCACGAGGCGTGGGTGGCCAAGCTGCTCAAGGGGGAACTGCAGGAGCGACCGCGTCCGTGGCTGAAGGCCCGCATGCCCGCGTTCCCGGCCTATGCCGAGGTGCTGGCCGCCGGGATGGCCGCGCAGCACGGCATCCTCGACAGCAGCGAACCCGCCGGTCCGACTCTCATCCCGGACGGACCGAACATCGGTGCCCGGCTGGTCCAGAGAGACACCCTCGATTGCCTTCAGTGCCACGCCATTGGCCACGAGCCGCCGACCGGCGATGCGAAAACTCTCCTCGCCCCTGGCATCAATTTCACGATCACCCAGGAGCGGATGCGCTACGACTTCTACCGCCAGTGGGTGCTCGACCCGCCCCGCTTCGACATTGGCACCCGCATGCCGAAACTCTCCGCCGATGGGAAGACGACCAAGGTTCACCAGATCCTTGATGGTGAGGCCCCAGCCCAGTTCGACGCCATCTGGGAGTTCCTGCGGGCGGTGGAGTGAAGAAGGAACCGCATCATGGTGCCTGTCCCCCTCAGGCGAGCGGCCAAGCATTCTGCGCCGTGGGATAGGCTTCCAGCCTGTCATCTTTCGTGATCAGCCAGGCCGGAAGCCTATCCCACGGTCGCGCATTCTCTGACCGCTCGCCTGATCATCCGACCCAGAGATCAACCACTCCGAGCACCAGGATCCCCACACTCACCGCCGCGTTCACATGGAAAAAGGCGGTGTTGACCCGGCTGAGATCATCGGGGCGGACGAGCCAATGTTCATACGCCAAGAGCAAGGCGAGGAGAATCACGCCTCCCAGAAACACCGGCCCGAGCGGAGCGAACTTCCACAGGGCCAGCAGCGCCGCGACAGTCAGGAGATGACTGAACGCCGCGATCTTCAGTGCCGCCGGAATCCCGACTCGCGCCGGAATGCTCGACAATCCTCGCTCCCGATCGAAGTCGGCGTCCTGCGTCGCATACAAGATGTCGAACCCGCCCACCCAGAAGAAGATCACAGCTGCCAGTAGCGCAGCGGGTAATTCGACTGTCCCGCGAATCGCAATCCAGGCAGCCATTGGCGAGAGCATCAGGGCGGCGCTCAACCAGTAATGACACAGCGAGGTAAATCGCTTGGCATAAGAATAGCCCAACAGGAATAGCAGCACCGGCACCGACAAATAGAGCGGCCAGCGATTGGGCAGAAAGATCAAAGTCGTGGCGACAAAGCCCAACGAACAGAGTCCGACAAACAGCGTGACCGCCCGAGGAGTCAACAAACCCGCCGGAATGTGCCGCCGCACCGTGCGCGGGTTGGCGGCATCCATGTCTCGATCGACCAGTCGGTTAAACGCCATCGCTGCTGAGCGAGCCAGCACCATACACAGCAGAATTCCGATGAGGTCTGTCCAGCGAAACTCGGTCAGCCTCCAAGCGAGGATCGCCGAGAACAGCGCAAACGGCAATGCAAATACCGTGTGGCTGAAACGAATCAGTTCGAGGAAGTGGCGGATGCGGGCGAGCATGGGGCGGAGGCGGTGGCGGGAAGGGATTCGGGAGTGGCTGATGGTCGTTCGCTCACCACTCACCCGTACATTAGAGGTTCTCAAACTCCACTCTGTCGTGCAATCGAGTCCAGAAACGAAACGGTCGGAAACAGTCATTCTTTTGACCGTTCCGACCGTCTGTGTTTAACCGATTTGCTATGCCAACCCGGTTCAGCGCGGGTTACCGTCGCCTTGCACGCGCTTGCGGATATCGGTTTCCAAACGACCAAAGACCTGCTCATGTCGCTGCACCGTCGCGGTCAGGAGAGCGGCGAGTCGCTTGGCGGTGAAGTGATTGAGGATCACCCGCTGGGCCACTCGAATCTTCTGGACCGGTGCCCCCATGGGATTCGGATTCAGCGCCAAGTCCAAAATCACCTCTTCCGGCGTGCTGGAGACGCGGCACAGATTCGAGTACAGACCATCCACACCGGTATCGTCGAGTTCGATGCGGACCCCGGCGTCGGGTTCCTGCGGTGCGTTCAGCGGAGAATTCGGAGAATTGCCAGTCATGGGGGCCTCAGAGTGAGAGGATTGAGGAAACAGACCGCTATATACCATTCCTGGCGGCAAGCCTCCAACGGGAATGATGTTCTGGCCTCAGATTTTAAGGCCGAGCGTCCTCACCCGAAGAAATGGGCAATCTGCCTTGAATTGCGAAACATCTTGCGTCCTCAATCCGACTTTTGCGAAACCTCGATGCCCTACCTGGGGTTAGACCGAGTGTGGCAGAAGAGTTGTCGGCGATGCTCGGTGACAACCCACGAGGGGGATTGTGCGATGTGGCGATGTGGTTTGATGATGCTCTGGCTGTTTTCGGCGGTCCACGTTTCACTTCGTGCGGAGGAGCGGGCGCCCGGGGTCTATGATCCTCTCGCCAAGATGCACACTGAGAAGGTCGTGCCCCTCGACCTCACCATTCATGATGAGGCTCGGAAGCGCGACATTCCTATCCGGGTCTACCGCAGCGGCGAGATCAAATCGGCTCCGGTGTTACTCTTCAGCCACGGGCTGGGTGGCTCGTGTGAAATGGGTCTCTACCTGGGTGAACACTGGGCCGCCCGGGGCTATATCGCGGTGTTCCTTCAGCATCCGGGGAGCGACACCTCCGTCTGGAAAGGGAAGCGTCCCGGCCAGATCATGGCAGCCTTGAAGGAGGCCGCCAACGCGGAGAACTTCCTGCTCCGCGCGCAGGATGTCCCCGCTGTCCTCGATCAGCTGGAGGTCTGGAATCAGGACTCGAAGCACGAACTGTTTGGGGCGTTCCAGCTGGAACAGGTCGGGATGGCTGGACATTCGTTCGGAGCTGTGACCACACAAGCTGTTAGCGGTCAGACAGCAGCACGCGGAAGGTTCAATCTGACTGATCCCCGCATCAAGGCCGCGCTGCCGATGAGTCCCAGCAGCCCAACCGTCGGTGATGCGGGGTCCGCGTTCGAGAAAGTGGGCATCCCCTGGCTGCTGATGACGGGCACTCAGGACGTCTCGGTGATCGGGGGGGCGACGGTGGAATCTCGCCGAGAGGTGTACACCGCTTTGCCACTTGGCGGGAAATATGAACTCGTCCTCGATCAGGCCGAGCACTCGGTCTTCACCGACCGCTCTCTCCCCGGAGAAAAGTACCCGCGTAACCCGAATCACCACCGCGTCATCTTGGCGCTGAGTACCGCGTTCTGGGACGCTTACTTGCAAAAGGATGAACAAGCGAAAGCCTGGCTCGAAGGAGAGGGGCCACGCACTGTGTTGGAGACCAAAGATATCTGGCAGCGGAAGTAGCTGGGGCTGGCGAGCAGTTTTGACGCGGGTCGGGGGGGATGCCCCGACAGCGCGAGTACGAGCTATTTGTGCGGCACCATGAACATATATAACGTTATAGTACATTTTATAATAAATAACTGCCGTGATTAATAATTGGCCACAACCGGGACCGTCCGGACTTGTATAGACTTCACGCGACGCGACCCGAACTGAGATGGAGCTGCCCCTCGCCAGAACGTGGGCAAATTGGCTCGCGTGCCCGCCCTCTGGCGAGAGGCAGCGACGTCTCATTTCGGGCCAGGTCATCGATAAGCGATGCCCCGTGGGATAGGCTTCCAGCCTGTCATGCATCTTAGAGTTGGTATGAAGTTTCACGTTATCGGAGAGGATGACGGACTGGAAGTCTATCGCACTTTTCCGAATCGACCCGCCTATTGGCCGATATCATCGATTCTCGCTACATACGGATCGTCGATCACCTCAATCTTCAAATCGACCGACGAAGATAGATGATATCCGCAGTGTTCCGTGAAGACGACGAGTTCATGTCGCTCGGGAAGCTGCAAGAAAAAAGGCATATCAAAAAATCATTGTGGATCCATCAGCGAGGGTCAAACGGATTGTTTTGTTGTCGAAAAAGTCACGCACTCCCAGCGTGCCACGATATCTGTAGTCAACCCCGTATTTATCGTCGGCGTACTGTTCGAGTCGGTGTAAACATCTCTGCGGGAGGTCGTCATGTCGCATTAGAGGGGCTCGGTTGGAGCAGATGCTGCTATACGTCTTATAGACCAGCAGGATGACAGGCTGGAAGCCTATCCCACGGGGTAGAGGCGCATCGACTCGACCCAGTCGGTCATGACGCGGCGGCAGTCAGCGCGGTCGGTGGGGAGAGCCAGCGGGCGGCCACGGGTGTCGAGGATCAAGCCGACGAGCCCACCTCGGACTTCGCGTTCGACGGGTTGGCCGGGGCCGTTTCCGAGGTCGAAGCCGCGCGCCGGTTTCGCCACCACGCGGGCGGTCTGTCCGAGGTCGAGTCGAACTCGCTTCAACTCGCCACAGGTCATGCGCCCTTGCTCCCGCAGTCCGGGAGCGGTGATCTCATACTCGAAACAGGGCTGACCATATTTGCCCATCCCGCGCGGGGCGATGACCGTTCCGAGAGCAATGAGGCAGTCCCGCTCGAAGACCTCCAGCGCCGCGCGAGGATGCACGCTGGCCAGGACACCCAGGTGCGGCATCATGAAGATGCTGTCCTTGGCGATCTCGGTGAACCCTTCCGGCTCGAAGGCGTCGATCATCATCAAGGCCGTCTGCTCCATACGCGGGGCATGCGACAAGACTCCGCCCGAAGCGACCAGCAAATCGAGCTGCATGTTGTCGATGATCGACCCGCCCGCAGCGGATTGAGAGAACGTGTCGGCGATCGTGCGTTGCTGCTGGACGCCCTTCAGCGTGGTGGCGAACGCCTTGTGCTGGATGTAGGCGAGTCGCAGGGCCTCGCGCGAGACCGCTTGTTCGAAGATCAACGCCTCCAGCGTCTGGGGGATCGTCGTCGGGCGGATCATCTTGTTCTTAACGCGGTTTCGCAGCTCCCGCTCGTCCATATCGACATGCACCCAGCGCAGCACGTTGGCCATGCCCGCTTCGGCACAGACGTTGGAGATCGAGTAACTCATCCCGAGATTCGCGCTGACGGTGCGGTTGAAAACTGTCTTTCCGTCAGCCCCGTTGAACACGCTGAACACATCGGTCGTCGCGCCGCCGATGTCGACGCCGACGCAATTGATGCCGCGTGTCTTCGCGATCTGCTGCAGGATGTCCCCCACCGCTCCCGGCGTCGGCATGATCGGAGCATCGGCCCACTCGATCAGCTTGTCATACCCCGGAGCATGGGCCATGACGTGTTCGAGGAACAGGTCGTGAATCATGTCCCGCGCGGGGGCGAGGTTCTCGCGCTCCAGCACCGGTCGGACGTTGTCGACAACCGACAGCGTGATCGAATCATCAAATGTCTTGGCCACGAGAGCCGCTGCGTCTTTGTTCCCCGCGAAGATCACGGGGAGTTTGTAGTTGCCGCCGAATCGCGGTCGCGGCTTGGCCGGTGCGATCAGCTCCGCAATCTGGAGTACGTGTTTCTGCGTTCCCCCATCAGTGCCACCCGCCATCACGACCATGTCGGGCCGCAGCTCGCGGATGCGGGCGATCTGTTCATGCGGGCGACGGCGATCGTTCGAGGCGATCACATCCAGCACGATCGCCCCCGCCCCCAGCGACGCCCGCTCCGCACTGGCCGCCGACATCTCACGCACAACGCCCGTCACCAAAATCTGCAACCCTCCGCCCGCACTCGATGTCGAGATATAAATGTCGCAGCCGTCTTTCCCCTTCGCCGGGCGGATCAGCTGGCCGTTGTCATCGATCAGTCGGCGTCCCGCCAGTTCGCCGACTTCCAGAGCCGCGTTCACGACCCCAGCCGTCACATCGGCCACCGGCTGTTCAACGGTCGTCGGGGCCTCGCCGCGATAGGTCTGGCGATAAACCCCATCGACCTTCTCAATGAGGATCGCCTTGGTCGTCGTGCTGCCGCAGTCGGTCGCCAGAATGACATTGAGGTCGTCGGGGTTGGTCGGTCGGCGAGGGAAGGGAGGTGCGATCACGGGGTGCTCGGTCGAGAGAGGGGAGGATTCACCACAGAGGCACGGAGGCACGGAGGCACGGAGGCACGGAGGCACGGAGAGGATAGGGAAAAACGAGGTTGGGTGGCAGGCAGCTGAGGGAGTTGAACGAAGATCCCAAAGGGATGGTAGACATTAGCCGGTGATTGAGCGCAGCGACACCACCGGAACGTGGTCTGTCAGCGACCAATAGAAATGTCACATGGATTGACCATGTGACATTTCTTTTGGTCGCTGACAATTGGACCAGTGGCAGGCGAGACAGCGATTTTGTAACTGTTAACCCCGCCGCACGCTCTGTGGGCGCAGGTTTGCACGGTGCGTGAGGGATGCACGGGGA
>JANPCU010000048.1:0-6615 GCA_031431195.1 Planctomycetota bacterium
GTTCGGTCCGGGGGCTGACGCCCACCGGCTCGCCTGGGATTGGCCGACAGAAGCGGCAGCGGATTGACGGAGTGCGGCAGATGGAACAGACTGAGCATCTCGAACTCCGGGCCAGGCACACGCATCAATGAATGCGTTTCATTGTGGGGAGAGCGGGGGATGGCGGCAAGAGTGCTCCGCTGCGAGGACTCCGCGTCGCAGCTAAACGGAATGACTCGTACTTGAATGACTCGACGCCTGAACTCCCGAATCACATTGCCTTCGGCATCCAGCAACCGTGGGCGGAGTTGATCCTGCGCGGGATTAAGACGATCGAGATTCGCCGCCTGCCGGTACGTCCCGGCGGGCCGATTTATCTGTATGCCTCCAAGCAACCGTCGAAGGCGGCTTATGCGACCGCAGCTGCGGAGAAGTTCGGTCTTGAAATTGAGAACCTGCCGCGAGGAGTTTTGGTGGGGACGATTGAGGTCGCCCAGTGCCGACCTACGACGCCGGAAGATGCGGCTGCGGCGTGTGTTCCGGAGGAGTTTCTGCTGCGAATGAATGCCTGGGTCATTGGGCAGGCGACTCGCTTGGAATCGCCACAACCGATACTCAACCCACCGTTTGGGATGTGGTTTTACCCCTTTGCTCAGCGGGGGGCTAACAAACGGAGGCGGGATCGGGAATAATGAGGGCTAGCTGTCAGCCATCAGCTTTCAGCAGTCAGCCAGAGGGCTGGCGGACCAGCGGTTGCGGCTTCTTTCTGGCTGACAGCTGAATGCTGACAGTTCCCACCCCCTCGCCGGGATCGATCTCGGCGACTCACGAATTCAGGACATCATGGAACAGGTTGAACTCATCGCCACAGCGGCGTTTGGTCTCGAAGCGATTGTGGAGCGCGAGGTCCAGAAACTCGGGTACACCGAGACCCGGGTCGAGGATGGGCGAGTCCGCTTTAAGGGCGACCTCACTGCGATCTGCAAGGCCAACCTTTGGCTCCGCACTGCCGACCGCGTGCAGCTCGTCATGGGCGAGTTTCACTGCCCCGACTTCGAACAGCTGTTCGAGCGAACCAAGGAGATGCCTTGGGAAGAGTGGCTGGGCGTTGACGCCAAGTTCCCGGTCTATGCCAAGTCGGTCAAGTCGATGCTGACCGCGACGCCGAGCGTCCAACGGGCGGTGAAGAAGGCCATCGTCGAGCGGCTCAAGACCAAGCACAACCGCATTTGGTTCGACGAAGAAGGCCCCGAGTACGCCATCGAAATTTCGCTACTCAACGATCGGGCGCTGCTCACCATCGACACCTCCGGCGAGGGCCTGCACAAGCGCGGCTATCGCCAGATGACGACCGAGGCTCCGCTCAAGGAGACCCTCGCAGCTGCTCTGATCCAACTCAGTTATTGGAACCGCGACCGCATTCTGGTCGACCCGTTCTGCGGCAGCGGCACGATCCCGATTGAGGCGGCCCTCATCGCCCGCAATATGCCCCCGGGAGGGGACCGCTCCTTCGTCGCCGAGACGTGGCCGCAGGTGTCGATCAAGCTCTGGACCGAGGCTCGCAAGGAGGCCCGCGACCTGCGGCAGAAGCCGTTGGAGATGTCGATCATCGCGACCGACATGGACCCCCAGGTGATCCGCCTCGCCCGCAAGCACGCTAGTGACGCCGGGGTCGGGACTGACATCCACTTCGAACGCAAGCTGTTCGCCGAGTTCAAGGAGTACCGCGAACACGGCTGCATGATCTGCAATCCGCCGTACGGTGAACGCATGGGCGAGCGCGACACGGTCGATCAGCTGAACGAAGACTTCGGCGAGATCATACGGATGCACCCGACATGGTCGTTCTACTGCCTCACGTCGCATCCGATGTTTGAGCGGCAAGCCAACAAGACCGCCGATCGCCGCCGCAAACTCTACAACGGGCGGATCGAATGCACCTACTACCAGTACCAGGGACCGAGGCCGCCGCGCGAGGCCGCCCTCGTGGCTGCGGAGTTGGAGGCCAGTATCCCCGCTCCGCCTCTTGATTTCCGGCCCAATAAGCCGCCGACGCGCGGACCAGCAGCGGGGCAGGTGATCGACACGCTGACGACGCCGGTGGAGTCCGGTGAGGACTACCGTGAGGACGACTCGCAATCCGACTCCGCACCGCTGGTGTATGAGTCGACGGCAATCACCGGGTTGACGCCCGCCCTCATCAACCGCATGCAGACGCTGGACTTCCGCCCGCTCAAGCCACCGCTGCGGGGGCCACGCGCGACCGGCGAAGTTACGATCGGTGAGGCTTCAGCGTCCACTGAGTCTGCCCCCGTTCAGACGACTCCGGCCCCGGCTCCGTGGGTGCGTCCGATCCCGGCCCCGCCGCTGGACTTCAAACCGATGCGCCCACCGACGCGCGGACCTCTCGCCCAAGCCGCTGCTGCGCTGGCTGCTGAGACTCCTGCGGAAACACCCGCCTCGGCAACCGAGGCCACGGACATCGTCGCTCCGGCCCCCGTCGTGGCGTGGACTCGTCCGATCCCGCCGCCCCCGCTCGACTTCAAACCCCTGAAACCACCGACGCGCGGACCGATGGCTCAAGCCGCTGCTGTTGCGTCTTCCGAGGGATGGCAGGCATCGACCGAGAGCCCCATCTCCACGGGCGAGGCCACGACGATGGAACCGACCGTCGGCGAAGCAGAGACTCCTGTGGCGAGAGTTCCCGTGAGTCCCGCCCCCACCGACTGGAGCAGCCGACCGGTCCCGCCACCACCACTCGACTTCAAACCACTCAAGCCCCCGACACGCGGGCCGATGGCGCAAAAAGCTAACAACACGTCCACCGTACCACCGCTCCGGAGTGCCGCAGCCTATTCCTCGCGCCCGATCCCCGCGCCGCCCCTCGACTTCAAGCCGATGAAGCCCCCCACGCGCGGGCCACTCGCCCCGCCGCAGGGACTCGCCGAGATGGCCGCAGCTGTTGACCTTCCGACGCCACCGACTGAGGTCGTGACCTCCGCAACGGTACAGGCCGTCGTAGAGACGCCCTACGTCTCGGAGCCGGAGCCCGCTCCAGCGGTTGCTCCATTGCAGGCCCCCACAGTCGAGGAAGTTCTGGCACCGACGCCCATCGAGCCAGTCCGGCCCGCAGCCATGAGCCTGGCCGAGATGGCCCGCCGAACCCCGCCGGACATTATTGGTGAGTGCGAGGGCGTGGGCTGAAGGTTGATCGGCATCCGTAGGACGGGCCCATTGGCCCGTCCCCGAGCGACGTTCGCATACCCAAACGGGTGACATGGAACGGAGCAATCGTTCTCACTCGGGCAGGCAATCAATCACGGACGGGCCAATGGGCCCGTCCCACGATCAAGTCATCCTCAACGGGGTGGCCCCGCGGAAGGTTTTTTATTCGATCACAACCGTAACTTCCGAACATCGGCGATATGATCGACTCTCAAGAATCCCCCCTGACGAGAGAGCGTTTCCGTACTTGGCCCCATGAATTTTGAATCGATCACTCACACTAACACCAATTGCACTTTCATAGCTTACCACTAATGTCAGATTGCACTCTGATCCTGTTAGTAGAGGATACTGTGAGCACATCGGAAATCGCTTGCCTGTCGGCATCACTACCATTTCTGGGATTTTCGCTGATTCTTCAGAGTCAAGGTGAACTCGGACGTTGAACGCAGGTCCTCCACCGACATTGACAACATCGGTAGCAATTGAAAGATAAGGACTCCCTCGCGATCCGCTCGCTACATATTCGACCTTGACACTGACATCAATGATTGGAAACTCGTTGTGTTGGATTGCGCTTACTACTCTTTCCGGAAGGACGATTGCCCCAAATGTCTTACGAACGGCAGTATTAAGGTCTACTGATGACGTGAAGGTGTGAATCCAGTTTGAGCCATTCTTCTTGCTGACCAGTGGCATGTGTTCATCCAAGAGATCAAACAGCCCGTGATTTTTGCTCTCTACCCACGCCAACTCGATCTCGTCCTTCTTCTTGTTTCGTTTCCAGATCGTATGGTCTGCGAGCAAACGGTCACGAACGAAGAAGTGAACGGGCTTATTTGATGCAGCTGCCCGTCGGTACTCCAAATGCGTTGCTGAAACGTCTTCGAAGCCGAATTGACCGAGTTTCGGGCCGTACCTGCGATCCAATATCAGAATCACTGCGTCGCACGCGTCAACATTGACCAAACATGTCTCAATTGAGTTCACATTGCAGTCAACCTTGAAATCGGAGAGCTTGTCATCAGACAACACAGGGGAGATACCCAACGCTGCCAATTCACAAGCTAGCTCCGCCCTGACATCAAGGAGGTCGTAGACCGTCGAGCTGATGAAGACTTTCATGCCGATTCAAGCCTCTTTTGTCTCTCGTTCCCAAGCTCCGGATTGGTAACGCCTCTCCTCGAAGCTCTGCTTCGCCGCGTACCAAACGACTCACGAATCTCAACGGGGGCACACGGCGAGAATGTCTGGCATCCCTCCGGGATGCTGTATTGGCTCTGATCTGGGTTCCGGTGGTGTCGCTTCGCTCGACCACCGGCTAATGGCTGGGACCCCTCCGGGATACGGAAGAATCTCTGGCGATCATGCTGATCCCTCAACCCTCATCGCTCAACGATCCCACACTACTTCATCTTCCGGTACTTCACCCGGTGGGGCTGATCCGCTTCGGCACCGAGGCGTTCGTGGCGGTTGGCTTCGTACATCGCGAAGTTGCCCTCGAAAAAGTAGACTTGGCTGTCGCCTTCGAAGGCCAGGATGTGCGTGGCGATCTTGTCCAGGAACCAGCGATCATGCGATGTGACCACCGCGCAGCCGCCGTAGTTGGCCAGACCTTCCTCCAGTGAACCGAGCGTCTCGACATCGAGGTCGTTCGTCGGTTCGTCCAGCAGCATCACGTTGCCGCCGGTCCGCAACAGCTTGGCCAAGTGGACGCGGTTGCGTTCTCCGCCGGACAGATCGCGGACGAACTTCTGTTGCTCGGACCCCTTGAAGTTGAAGCGGTTGCAGTACGCGCGGGCGTGGATGCGAACCTTGCCGACCTCGATGAAATCCTCACCGCCCGAGATCTCCTCGTAAACGGTCTTCGTCATGGAGAGGGCGTCGCGAGACTGGTCGACATAGGACAGGTCGACCGTCTCACCGACTCGCAGCGTGCCCGAGGTCGGCTCTTCCAAGCCCATGATGAGCTTGAACAGCGTCGTCTTTCCGGCCCCGTTCGGGCCGATCACGCCGACAATTCCCCCGCGTGGCAGGTTGAAGTTCACATTCTCAAACAGCACGCGGTCGCCGTACGCCTTGCTGAGCCCCTCGGCTCGCAGGACCAGTTCACCCAGCTTCTTCGTCACGGGGATCTGGATGTCGGGAGCATCATCGCGAGCGTCGTACTGAGCCGCCTGCATCTCCTCGAACCGGGCCATGCGGGCCTTGTTCTTGGTCGCCTGGGCCTTGGGGCTCATGCGGACCCACTCGAGTTCTTTCTTGAGAGAGCGCTGCCGCTTCGATTCCTTCTTCTCCTCCACGGCCAGACGCGACTGTTTCTGTTCGAGCCAGGAGCTGTAGTTCCCTTCGAACGGGAGCCCGCGTCCACGTTCCATTTCGAGGATCCAGCCCGCCGCGTTATCGAGGAAGTACCGGTCGTGGGTGATGGCCACCACGGTTCCCTTGAATTCCTGCAGGTAGCGTTCGAGCCACGCCACCGATTCCGCATCGAGATGGTTCGTCGGTTCGTCGAGCAACAAGATGTCAGGATTCTGCAACAACAGCTTGCAGAGGAACACGCGCCGCTTCTCGCCCCCGGAGAGGTTCGCCACCAGCGCATCACCGGGCGGCAACCGAATCGCGTCGCTCGCCACTTCGACCATGCGGTCGAGTTCCCACAGATTGGCTGCGTCAATCTTGTCCTGGACGGTCGCCTGCTCCTCGAGCAGCTTCTCCATGGCCTCGGGTTCCATCGGCTCGCACAGGAGATTGTTGATCTCGTTGTACCGATCGAGGACCGCCTGCGACTCGGCGACGCCGGCTTGGACCTCTTCATCGACCGTCTTGGTCGGATCGAGACGCGGCTCCTGCGGCAGGTAGCCGATCTTGACGTTCTTGGCGGGGCGAACTGTCCCTTCGAACGCCTTGTCCTCGCCCGCCATGATGCGCATCAGCGTCGACTTGCCCGACCCGTTGTTGCCGATCACGCCGATCTTGGCCCCCGGATAGAACGACAGCCAGATATCTTTGAGGATCGTATCTTCATCGTAGATCTTCGTGAGACCTTCGATGGTCATGATGTACTGCGGGGCCATGAACCACTCCATCTCGGGGGCCTCACCCAACGGGGAGAGATGCCACTGAGACCAGCATTGTACTGTGCCGGGGAAGAAACTGAAGCAGACGCTGAATCAACCACGCGAGCTGTTGCACACCCGTCGAGCCGGAAGCGTCAGCGCCCGGAGCATTCGTCGCCAGTGCCGTACTCCAGGCGCTGACGCTTCCGGCTCTTTGGCCGCGACCGGGTCACACTGACGAGCGGGAGCCACCTCGACTTTTGCAGATTTAGACGCTGAGAGCCACCATGTTTTCCAGGAGGTGTTGGACTTTTCGCGAACCGGGTCCGCAGAGGGCCCACTTCGAAATGTA
>JANPCU010000049.1:0-11441 GCA_031431195.1 Planctomycetota bacterium
TGGTGCGGGACCAGCGTCATACGGGGACATGACGTATTCCCCGGGTTGGGCCGGAATCTTTCTGGTCGGCGAGGGAAAAGAGTAGAAACGCAGAGGACGCGGACAATCTTTCGGGGGTAAGTGAGGCTGCCTCCCGGTCGACGGCACGTCTCTGCTCATTTCTGTTTCTCGCCGATCTTTTCACTGCGTTCTTTGCGTCCTCTGCGTTTCACACTCCCCCGGATTGAAGGCTGGGCGGAGTTCCGTATGCCATCGCTTCAAAGGGAATGTGCGTCTCGCACTCAGGAGTCTTGGAGGTCGACTTCTGGTCTTGACTTAAACTGAGATACTTGAAATCAATTCTCAAAAGAGGGATACTCAAACCTCCTCTTTGGATCGCACCTCTACGGAAACGAGCTTCTCATGCTCAAGCAGAACGAAATGGAAACGTTCCGGTCGCAGCTGTTGCTCCTGCAATCAAGAATTCAGGGCGACGTCGACCATCTTTCCAACGGGGCGCTTGATTCAGGAGGGGGGGATTCGAAAAGCCCAACACATATGGCCGAACTCGGCACTGAGACATACGAGCAAGAGTTCTCCATCCGCATGATGGAGAACGATCAGGATGTGCTGGACGAGATTCGGGCCGCCTTGATTCGGATTGAAGAGGGAACATTCGGCCAGTGTCAGAGCTGTATGGAGGAAGGGCGTCCAGCCTCGAAGGTCTGGATTCCGAAGGTGCGGTTGAAGTACCTGCCGTATGCTCGGAACTGCATTGAGTGCGAGCGGCAACGCGAAGGACACTTCGTCCGCTAGTGCCGGCCGTGGGATCGGCTTCCAGCCTGTCATCCCCTTTGAAGTATGACAGGCTGGAAGCCGATCCCACGGCCCCTCATTCGATCGCGGGAGATCCCATGGCCAGCCCGCAGAATGTCTCTTATTTGATCTTCGACATCGAAACGGTGGCCGATGGGGCGCTGGTGTCGAAGATTCGCTTTCCGAAAGAGTCGCTGGAGCCGCAGGCGGCGACGACTCGCTATCGAGCGGAGTTGATGGCGCAATTCGGCAAGGACATCTTGCCACATACGTTTATGATCCCGGCGTGTGTGGTGGTGGCTAAGGTCGGACCAGATTTTCGGTTGATCGATCTCGTGGCTCTCGACGAGCCGCAGTTCCGCCCCCATCAGATTGTGAAAGCGTTCTGGCAGGGCTGGAAGCATTACTCGAAGCCGGTCCTCGTGACATTTAATGGGCGCGGGTACGACGTGCCGGTCCTGGAGATGGCGGCTTACCGCTATGGAATGAGCATCCCGGAATGGTTCAACGTCGGGGCGCACTCTTATGAGCAGTCCCGCAATCGGTACAACATCACCTCGCATCTCGATCTGAGTGATTTGATTTCCAACTTCGGAGCGGTGCGGCAGAGCGGGGGACTTAATTTGCTGGCCAATCTCCTCGGCAAGCCGGGTAAGTCCGGGATCGACGGGTCGCAGGTCCAGGACTACTTCGACGCCGGTAAAATCCAGGAGATCGTCGACTACTGCCGCTGCGATGTCCTCGACACCTATTTCGTCTTCCTCCGCAGCCGCGTCCTGCTCGGGCGGCTGACTCTGGACGAGGAGCAGAAAATCGTGGCCGAGACCAAAATCTGGATCGAGGCGCGAGTCGACCAACAGCCAGGACTGAAGCACTATTTGCAACACTGGGGAGACTGGCAGCCGCCCGAGGCCGCTCCTCTGGCTTAGACAAATTCCCAAGCCCAGTGGTTGCAACCACTGAGCTTTTTTCGGCATATCGCATATGAGTGTGGTCACTTACGTAGATTGCAATTCTCATTTCTTGTTCTACGACTTGGCGAAACTCCTCTTCGATCTTGAAGAAATCCCCCTTTTTCCTGTGCCGGAACATCCACCCCAGCCGAATTAACCAGAATAGTTGATGTCGTCGGAGCAATCCGACCGATCATATCCATGACGAACCGTCATACGGTCAAGATCACCGGTTCCCGGTTGGGGCATGAAGCCCTGGACCAAAGAACTCTGAAGGAGTCAGTTTCATGCTTCTGCCACGGAAATGGGTGCTGTCCCTGGGACTGCTCGCAACAGTCCCCAGCATTGCGCTGGCCGGGCCGTTTGACGGAAAATCGAAGTCGAACGCTCGTCCTGCCGCAAAAACAGCTGTACGCCCGGAGGCCCCGGCCACCAAGGCGGCTGCTCAGCGGTCCAATGATGACATCGCTCAAGATGTCGCTCGAGGAATGAAGGCCGCGGGCCTGAAGGGCAAGGGGATTCAGATCGAAGTGGTGGATGGCGTGGCCTCCCTCACCGGTCAGATTCTCAACACCGAGCAACTCGCCAAGGCGACCCAGGTCGCCTCCCGAGTTCCCGGTATCGATTCGGTCGACAACCAGTTGACCGCGATCCAGTCCTCGGCTCCCACCCGGACCGCCAGCCGCCAACCGATTCAGCAGGTCGAGTTCGAGCAACAGGCTGCTCCCTCGGATGCTGCCCCTTCCAATCAGGAAGTGGCCCAAGGGATCGCCGACGAACTCGCGGAAGCGGGACTCAGCGGCTACGACATCGAAATCCGCTTCAAGAACGGTACCTGCACGTTAGGTGGTAGTGTCTCCCATCCCGCCGAAGCCGCCCGGGCTCAACAGGCCGCCGAAAGCGTCAGTGGAGTGCAGCAGGTCGCCAATCAGTTGACGGTCGGTGGTCAAGCCGCTCCTCAGCAGGCTCGCCGTCCGGCCTACCCGAACGGTCTCGCCGTCGGCGAAGGCCAGTTGCCACCCGGCTTGCCGCCGCAAGCGATGGGCCAAAACCCACAGATTCAGCAGATGCAGATGCAGCAGATGCAACAGGCTCGCATGCAGCAGATGCAGCTGGCCCAAATGCAACAGGGCGGTCCCGGCATGGACGGTTCCCCCATGGGAGCCCCCGGCATGGGTGGTCATCCCGGTGGAGGCGTCTCGCAGGCTGGTGGACACATGATGTACAACCAGCCGAACGTCCCCGAATACGCCTGGCCGACGTACGCTCAGAACGACAACTACGCCGCTGTGACCTATCCGGGTCAGTATGATGCGAGTGCCTTCCCGTACATCGGTCCGTTCTACCCGTACCCACAAGTTCCCCTCAACTGGCGTCAATCGACGCTGGAGTGGAAAGACGGCACGTGGAATCTGCGGTTCAGCACCCGCACCGATAAGTGGTGGTGGTTCATGAGCCCCAAGAACTGGGACTGACCCCTCGCGGGGATAGCCCCAGCGGCCTCTGGCCGGACCGGACATCAACGATGCCCTCGTGACGAATTTCGTCACGAGGGTGTTTTCGTTTTGAGTCGTCAGACCGTTTAGCCGCGACGCGAAGTCTTCGAAGCGGAGCGCTCGCCCGCGTTCAACTCACTTCGCCCACTCGGGCACCGTAAACAACTCGATCACTGGCACGCGAAATCCCGGGAGCGCGGGGACGCTTTCCAGCATCTCGCCTGAACGCAGTAATGTCTCCCCCTGGCGATCCCAGATCTGCACGGTCTTCGATTTAAGATCGATCGTCCAGATCGATGGCACTCCCCAGTGCAGCAGTTGAGCGAGCCGCAGTTCCAGCCCCTGCTGGCGATCCGGGGTCGAGAGAATCTCCATAGCGAGCGCCGGAACCGTCTCAGTCACCGCGTTGTCCGACTCCGCAAACCGCAATCCGGTGAGGAACAGACTCACCGCCGGGAAGTAGACCGTGTCTGGCTGGCGAGCCACATGCAACCCGAGATCGAAGCAGGCATACCCGGCCTCGACCTGATGAAAATAGGTCGCCAGAGCCTTCGAGAGATTCAGCACCACCGTCCCGTGATCGACATCGGGCGGCTCCAGAAACACCGGCACCCCGGCATGCAGCTCCGCCCACTGCCCTCCTTCGGGCATCTCGCCCCGCTGGTCGAGGAATTGCTCAACAGTCATCGCCACTTGGATCATGTTGACTCTCTGGCACACGCGCCCCACTGAGACTCGGACTCGCCCCGCAGACTGCGGACCGGACATGATGTGAGTATACTCACATAGCCTGAAACGGAAGAGGATCTCGTCGAGAGGAGCCGGAGGTGAGGGCCGCACGCCGACAGACTCCCGCCGGGTGAGGTGGGGTGGCCCCGACAGATTATCCATTAAGCCAGCTACAAATCCGCTTGATCGCCTCTTCCCCCAATTCGACAACCCCTTCGTCGCTTAGCTCATCGTCCCCTGTATCTCCTTTGTGCCATAGCTCGACGAACCAACCTGTGTCGTTTTCCGCAACGGAAATCTCCACTGCACGCAACGCTTTAGTGACGCATAAAAATGTTGCTCGGTCACTACCAAGAAGTTGCAAATCGGGGTAAAGAGCCTCCAAATGAACCTTCATATCCATGATTGCTTGGTCTGGGTTCATTGTTATTGCCCTCCGCTGGGTTGTGCAACAACAAGAGGATATGGAGGACCGACTCACCTTTCAATACCCCCTGTTCCTGCGTCACTCAGACATCCAACGCGATGTCTGGGACATCTCGTCTTTGCCCCCAACGGGGTTGCGTCAGCGGTAGGACGCAACCTCGTTGGGGTTGGAACTCGCGTCATCGGTCGCAATCCCAGGGTAACCCGCTGCGCGGGCAACCCTGGGCTACGGGGCGTGACCCCTTCGGGGTCGGGGCACCGACGTTTAAGATGCACACTGGCTGGAAGCCTATCCCACGAGCCAGCCACCGGCTTGCCCCTCCGCTCGTTATCATTCTGTCTGGCTCCCGACTCCAGCCCCCCGACTCCCGACTCAATATGCCCATCACGCGCCGATTTATTGACTGGCAACAACCCGCGCTGGTCGCGGTCGTGGCGGACTTGGTGGCAAAGAATCAGGTGATGGGGTTTTGCGATCTGTCGGAGACGATCGTCGTGTTCCCGGGACACCGGGCCGCGCGGCGATTCTTGGAGTTGCTGGCCGGGCGGACGCAGAACCGTAACGTTCCCCCCGTGGTCATCACTGTCGGCGATCTGCCCGAAAAACTCTATCGACCACAGAAGCCGTTTGCGGACGAGTTGACCCAGCGGCTGGCGTGGAAGCTGGCCTTGCGGAACCTGCCGCAGGCTCTTGTACGCGAGGTCATCCCGCACCCGCCAGAAGACAAGAGTGTCGATGCGTGGCTCCACATCGGCGAGATGCTGGCCCAGCTCCATCGCGAATTGGCCGCTGACCGGCTGCGGTTTTCGGACGTGCTGACGAAGATGGCCTCCCAACCGGAGTTCACGGAGACTCGCCGGTGGGAGGCCCTGAGCGAGATTCAGGCGGAGTATCTGCGCATCCTGGATGGCCTCGAACTCTGGGACCAACAGACGGCTCGGCTCGTGGCCATCGAGCAGCGCGAGTGCCAGACCCGGAAGCAGATCGTGCTGGTCGGCACGGTCGATATGAACCGGACGCTGCGCGAGATGCTCGACCAGGTGGCGGACCAAGTCACCGTCTTTATCCATGCCCCGTCCGACCTCAAGTGGCACTTCGACCCGCATGGTTGCCTGGAGCCGAGACACTGGGTCGACCGACCGATTGAGTTACTCCCCGAACAGATGGTTCTGGCCGAGAAGCCCGCCGACCAAGCTCTGGCCATCGCCTCTCATCTGGCCTCGCTCAACGGCAAGCTTCGCGTCGACGAGATCACCATCGGAGTGGCGGATGACACGCTCGTCCCGACAACGCAGCGGGTGCTGTCGCAGTCGGGCATCACCACGCGGTGGGTCGCCGGGCAGATGTTTCGCGACTCGCCCTTGGCTCATCTGCTGCGCGGGCTGGTCGAGTATTTGGAGTCACGGCAAACCTACCCGTTCGCAGCCTTCGTGCGGCATCCTGATGTCTCCGCGTGGCTCGCTCAGCAAGGAGCCGACCCCGCGTGGGTGATCGCGCTCGACAAGTACATCAGCGAGCACTTCCCGGCGTCGCTGGGGCACTGGCTGGGATTGCCGGAACGCTCGGAGCCGTGCCGCCAGGCGTTTGACTTGATCGAAGCCCTGCTCGCCCCGCTGCTCGAACCCGCCCGCCTGGCCGAGGAGTGGGCCGAGCCGCTGGTCGAGTGGCTATTGCAGCTTTATGCCCACCGCGAGTTCAGCCGCGAGGTGGCTGCCGATGTGGCTGCACTCGATGCTTGCGATCGCTTTGTCAAAGCACTGAAAGCTCTCCAGAATCTGCCCGAGTCGCTCGCCCCCTCGGTCAACGCCGCCCAAGCCCTGCGTCTCGCTCTGGAGCAACTCGACCGACAACTGATTCCGCCGTCTCAGCACGACGAGGCCCTCGAACTGCTCGGCTGGCTCGAACTCCCGCTGGATGATGCGCAGGAGCTGATCGTGGCCGGTTTCAACGAAGGGAGCGTGCCGTCTTCGCTGAACGCGGACCTGTTCCTGCCGAACTCGTTGCGGTCCCAACTGGGGATGACGGACAACACACGGCGGCTGGCCCGCGATGTGTATGCGCTCACCGCGATCCTGCACTCCCGGCGGCGCGTGACGCTCATCGCCGGAAAGTCCGACCCGCGCGGGGATGCGCTGCGGCCCAGCCGGTTGTGGTTCGCTACCGATCCCGAAACTGTGGCGAGAAGGATTCAGACGTTCTATGGGGAGGCCAATGTCGCCTTTTTCTCCGAAAAAGGACGCCCTTTTTCGGATAAAATGGCGACATTCGACGGCGGCGGGTGGCCGGGTCTGAAGGCTTTGCGGAAGGCCCGGAACGCGAGCGAGGCCACATTCCCAGCAGGGCCATGCGCAAAGCCTCCTGACCCTGCCACCAGAGACGGGATTCCTTGGGCTTCGGAAGAAGAGGAGGACAGCAGAAGTCTTACGACTTCTGCTACGATCACGCACCTCACCGTCCCGCGTCCCGACCCAGAGCGGTCGTTCGAGGGAGCCATCCCCGTCACCGGATTCTCGGCGTACCTCGCCTCGCCGTACCGGTTCTATCTCGGGCATGTGCTGAAGCTGCGAACGCTGGATGATGATGTCGAGGAACTCGACGCCCGCGACTTTGGCAACCTGTTGCACAGCGTCCTCAAGGGGTTCGGCCGCAGCGACTGGAAGCACTCGCAGGACGAAGCGGCCATCGCCCGCTACCTCGATCAACAGCTCGACATCTCCGCCGACTTGATGTACGGCGGCGACCCGCTGTTCCCGGTGCAGATCCAGATCGAACAGGCCCGCGACCGGCTGAAAGCGTTCGCAGCCTGGCAGGCGAAGCGGGCTCTGGAAGGGTGGGAGATCATCTTCACCGAGAAGGAGAGCGAGGTGACGCTGGCTCTGGAGGGGGAGCGCACGGTGCAGGTTCACGGCAAGATCGACCGCATCGATCGGCATCGCGGCGACCACACGTGGGCCATCCTCGACTACAAGACCGGCGAGCAACGCCGCCCCCCGCGAGAGGTCCACTTCGCGAAGGGCCAGTGGGTCGACCTCCAGTTGCCGCTATACCGACTACTCGCCGAGCCGCATGGCGTCACCGGCGATGTCCAACTCGGGTACATCTCGATCCCGCGCGACAACGACCGGCTGGAGTGCCTGCTCGCCGATTGGTCGGAGGAGGATCTACGCGAGGCAGAGGCAGTCGCGCGACTGACCGCAGGCCGCATTCTCGACCGCGAGTTCTGGCAGATCCTCGACCGACCCCCGATCTCGCAATCGGAGTTCGGCCCGATTTGCCAGGACGGCGTTCTCGACCGGGAGGTGGTCGTATGACTCCCGAGGATGAACTGCTGTTTGAGGACACCACTCTCCCGACAGCCACGGGACGGAAGAAAAAGTCCGCCCCGCCCGCTGCTCTCGCGAATGAGGAATCGGTCGCCGCGCCCGCGTCGCGCTCGGCGGTAGAGTTGGCCGACCCGCATGTAGTGATCTTGGCCTCTGCCGGAACAGGCAAAACATTCCAACTTACCAACCGCTATCTCACGCTGCTGAGGTCAGGAAGTTGCGACCGCATTCTGGCTTCGACATTCACCCGCAAAGCGGCGGGTGAGATCCTCGACCGCATCCTGGTCCGGCTGGCGCGAGCGATCCTGGATGAGGCCGAACTCACCAAGCTCCAGCCGTTCGTCGGTCAGCCGGCGATCACCCGTGATGAGTGCATCGCGCTGTTGCAGCGCGTCACCAAGCAGTTGCACCGCGTGCAAATCAGCACGCTCGATGCCCTGTTCTCGAAGCTGGCATCCAGCCATACGTTCGAGCTGGGGTTCCCGCCGGGGTGGCGAATGATCGAAGAGGTCGAGGCGGGCCGCCTGACCGACCGGGCCATTGAAGCGGTCCTGCGGAAGGGCGGTCGCCAGGACGCGCGGCGGTTGATGCACCTGCTGAGTAAAGGCGAGAACAGCCGCCGCGTTCACGATCTGATTCGCGAGACGGTCAGGAACTTCGCCGCCCCGTACCTCATCACGCAGGAAGCTGACTGGAATCGGCTGCCGGACCTGCCGCTGCTCAACGAACTCGAACTGCATGGGGCCATTGCCGTCTTCGAGAGCCTGCGGTTCGACGACAAGCGGATCATGAATGCCCTCGACAAGAATCGCCAACAAATCCGGGAGGACGACTGGGAGAGCTTCCTCACCGATGGCTTGCCGCTCAAGCTCGTGCAGGGGGAGACGACCTATTACAAGAAGGATCTCCCTAGCGAGTTGCTGGCCGCGTATGCCCCGCTGATCCACCACGCGAAGGCCCTGTTCTACAAGGTGTGGGCCAGCCAGACGCGCGGAACGTGGGAGACACTCGACCGCGTCTACACCGAGTTGAACCGCCTCAAGACCGAAGAGCGAGTCCTCGATTTTGGGGACATCTCGCGGACGTTGGCCGCGCGGCTCGGCCAGCACGCCGTCGACAGTGTGGCCTTCCGGCTCGATGCCAACATAGAGCATCTGCTGCTCGACGAGTTCCAAGATACCTCGCTGGATCAGTGGCAGATCCTACGGCCGTTCGCCCAGTCGTCGACCTCGGAGCCGGGCAAGTCGTTCTTCTGCGTCGGCGACCGCAAGCAGGCGATCTACGGTTGGCGCGGGGGCGAGGCGGCGATCTTTGACACGATCCAGGCCGAGTTCCCGATCCTGCAGTCGAAGCACCTCGACCGCAGCCAGCGCTCTTCACCGCCGGTGATTGAGGCCGTTAACGCCGCGTTCACGTCGCTGCGCGGCACCACCGATTTCGATCCACTCTCCGAGGTCATCTCAACCTGGTGCGAGAGCTTCCCCTCGCATGACACCGCCCGCACCGGTCTCCCAGGATATGTCCACTTAGAGGTGGCTGATGAGCCGCCGAAGCTGGAGCCGATCGACAACAAGGCCAAGGTCCCCAAGCCGTCGAAGGCGGACCTCTTCGAATTGGTCCTCGACCTCACCGCCGATCGTATCGAGGAGTATGCGCAGCGAGTTCCCTCGGCCACGATGGGAGTGCTGTTCCGGGGCAACGCGGCGATTCGGCTGCTCGGCAACAAGCTGCGGGCGCGGGGGTTGGAGTTCAGCGAGGAGGGCGGCACACTGATCACCGATTCGGCGGCTGTGCAACTCCTGCTGTCGCTGCTCAAGATCGCCGATCATCCCGGCGACCGCGTGGCCCGCTACCACGTCGCGACCTCCCCACTGGCGGAGATTCACCAACTCGGGCGGTGGGAGGACGAGGCCGCTGCGGTGGCTGTGTCGGAACACCTTCGCCACCGGTTGCTCAGCGACGGATACATGTCCACGCTCCAGCGGTGTGTACAGCAGCTGGGAGCCGTCGCCACCGAGCATGACCGATCGCGGCTGAGGCAACTGATCGAACTGGCCGAGGGGTATCAGGCGACGACTCGGCCGCGCGACTTCATCCAACTCGTCGAGACGCGCAAGGTGGAGAACCCGACCCCCGCGCGGATTCAGTTGATGACGGTCCACAAGTCGAAAGGGTTGCAGTTCGACATCGTGTTCCTGGCCGACCTCGACACGGCGCTGGTCCAGCCGCCGAAGTTCCTGACCTCGAAACCCGCCGACACCGCGCCGCCGGATTGCGTGCTGGTCTATCGGTCGAAGGACTTGAAAGACATCCTGCCGCCGGAGTTACAGGTCGCGTACGACCAGACGCAGGCCACCGACCTGACCGGCAACCTGTGCGTGCTCTATGTCGCGATGACGCGGGCGGTGCATGCCCTGCACATGATCCTGCCCGCCAAGGAGACTCAGTCTACCCCCAAGACGCTGGCGGGACTGCTGCTGGTCGGCCTTGGCGGAGGGCAGGCAGCTGCGCCGGGCGCGACACTGTATGAGACGGGCGACCCGCTGTGGCCTGAGCAGTGTCCCGAGTTGCAGCAGCCCGTTGAATCGTTGCCTCGCGAGACCTCGCCCAGCCGCATCGAGTTCGCCGAACTCACCGGGGGTCGCCGCCGGGGGCTGGAACGGATCATCCCGTCGCAGCTCGCCGACAAGGCCACGCTGTTGAAACTCGCCAGCGTGCTGCCGCTCGAAGATGCCACCGGGGTCGAGCGCGGGACACTGTTCCATGCCTGGTTGGAACGGATGGAATGGGTGGAGGACGGACTGCCGCCGGACGATCAGTTGCGGCAGATCGCCGAGTCGCAGGGAGCCCCGCACCTCGATATCGACCGCTGTCTGTCGCAGTTCCAGGCCCTGCTCCAGCAACCGCAGATCGCGAATGTACTTTCTCGCCCCAGTTATCAGTCGTCGCACGGGAATGTCGAACTCGACCTGTTTCAGGAGCGACGACTCAACGTGATCGATGCCGGTCGCACGATCTCTGGTAGCATCGACCGGCTCGTGCTGATTCGGCGCAACGGGCAAGTCGTGGCAGCGGACATCATCGACTACAAGACCGATGCCCTCATCGGCGACGAGGAGACCGCTGTGCGGGATAAGGTCGCCGCCTACCGCGACCAGTTGCGATCCTACGCTCGGGCCATCGCCCTAATGTACAAGCTCGCTCCCGACCGCATCTCGACGCGGCTGGTCATGCTCGCGATCGGACGGGTCGAGACGGTAGAGTGAGGCCCGCGTGGGTCCACATGGCTAGCAGGAATTCACCACGGAGGCACGGAGGCGCGGAGGCACGGAGAAATACCGGTCATTTGACTTCGGACAACCCTCCGGATGGATGAATGATGCAGACAGGATGAACAGGATTTACAGGATGAAAGGCAGCCCCGCCTCGTGTTTCCACATCCTGTTGATCTTGTTCATCCTGTCTAAACTCTCCTCTGCTGACCGATCAACGTCGAACAAGCCAATTCATTCTCCGTGCCTCCGTGGTGAATTCTTTCCGTTTTTTCAGACGCTCACTCGAGTTCGGCCCATGAACCACTTTCGTTTTTTGCACGCCGCCGACCTGCACCTCGACTGTCCGCTCAAAGGGCTGGAACAATACGAGGGAGCCCCGGTGCAGCGGATCCGGGACTCGACGCGGCGGGCCTTGGAGAAACTGATCGAACTCGCCATCGCGG